>NZ_CALJXO010000283.1:0-4861 GCF_937988555.1 uncultured Boseongicola sp.
CGCGAAGCTCCCGGCGGAACACTCACTGCAAATCTGGTTCAAAGCCCATCGACCAGTGACGGCGACGCCTTTCTGAATACCTCGCTCGGATTAGGGTATGTGGCACCGATAAACTCGATCTCATCCTGGAGCGCCGATTTCTCATACGGGGCCGCTTCGCAATTTGGCGAGGAGGACGGCGATGCGCGGACCGCGGCCGGGGTTCAGTACTCGCGAGATCTGAACGAAGACTGGGCTCTGAATGCCGGACTGCGTCATGTCCGGATATCCGAGGACGGCGCGGATTCACGGACGTCAAACACACTTTTCTTAAACGTTGGCCGCGATTTCTCGTTTGGTTTTTAACCCTCGCCGCCGAGGCATGCTGTGACAGAGGGGCCACCTGAAAAAGCCCCTGAAACGGGGTCCGCAAAAGCAAAACCGGTGGTCTATCGATCGGTTTTTATCCTTGTTGGGATATATGCTTTTGTGGAAATCGCCCTGACCGCCGGCGATTTTGGACTTGTCGGCATTCCCCGATTTCGATCCACAGTTTATGAATTTGCGGGCTTCTGGCCCGGAATTCTGACCGACTGGGAACCCAACTATCCGGCACAGCCATGGCTCATGTTTTTCACCTATGGCTTCCTGCACAGTGGGTGGGTCCATCTGGTGGTAAACATGATCACCCTCACGTCGATCGCTCCGATCGTTCTGGACCGCGTCGGACTTTGGAAGGGCGCCCTCATATACGCTTTTGCGATTCTCGGCGGAGCAGTTGGGTTCGCACTTCTTAGTGATAGCTACCGCCCCATGGTCGGCGCATCCGGCGCTCTTTTTGGGTTGGTGGGCGCTATCCTTGCATGGGAATACGTCGACCGTTTCACGTTCCGCGCGAAGATGTGGCCGGTTCTGCGTGCGGTCGTCTTCCTGATCGCTCTTAATATCGCGCTGTATTTCGCGATGGAAAGGCTGTTGGCGTGGGAAGCTCACCTTGGCGGCTTTGTTGCGGGATGGGTCGCCGCACTTTTGGTTGACCCACGCGGGCGCGATCTGGAAGGCTTAGCAGACTAGAGCGTGTCTGACCGGATCAGACACGCTCTCGTACCGGCACCGATGCTCGTTTATCTCGAAAACAAGCCGCCGCCGCCCTAGGTCTATCCAAGCGGCAGATGGAAAACGGATTTCGCGCCGCCACATCCCTGAAGGCAACTTCGAGGCAATGATCGGAACCGATAATCTGCCTGATCACCAGGCCGAGAAATCTCCGTCCACATTCCCCAACTGCCCTGGCAAATAGCCCACCTGAGGCGACGAGAAGAGCACCATGACATCCGCGATCTCATACCGCTGCCCCATTCGATCGACCATCGGTCGGAATTCCTCGGAATGGCCGTGGAAGACCACTCGGAAAAAATACCCAGCTTAAGTGGTCTGACTTGGCGTGATTGGATAGTCCGCAAGCGTTTCATAGTCCGACCCGTCGCCGCGAAGATGCGAACGAAATAAAGTCACGGCGTAAGGTTGAAAAGCAGGTAACGCGAAGCTGCCTTGCTTTTGAAAGAATTTCGCGACAGCCGTTGGGGGCACCGTTTCTCGCGCAAATCGGGTCAATGTGACATGCGGCACGAAGCGACGGCTTGGAACCTCAAAGCCCACCCCGCGCGCCACATTCCCCAGTCGCCGATGAAGCGCGTCCAACGGACCCAAAGGCGCGACGGCGACCCAGACCGCGCGAGGATTTCCGCCGCCGAATTGACCAAGTCCACCAAGGTTTATCTCAGGCAGCACGAGCCGCATGCCATCCAAGGCAAGGTCCAACTCGTCAACCAATGCGTTGGTGGCGTCCCCCAAAAACACAAGTGTCATGTGGAAGTTGTCCCACGGCACTGCGCGCCCGGGAGGCACATTGCTTTGAAGCTCTGCCAGTGCGTTACGATGCATATCCGGAAGGCTAAGTCCCAGGAACAACCGCATTAGACCCACACCTTCAGCCGTGCGCAAAGCGCGCCCAGACGATCGCACACCTCGTCATTGATATCTCCTTCGCGGCGCTCATCTTTGATCGTCGTGAACCAATGACCGGGCGGATTGCGCCCCGCCGCGCGACCCGGCCAGGACAAAGCGCGCATCACCGCTTGCGCCTCGGGCGGCAGCCGATCAGGAAACGAGCGCCCCATCAGCGTTCCCCAGACACCGGTCCAAAGCCGACCGACGCTCCACGGGTTATACCCCCCTCCGCCCAAGACCAGATAGCGCAGCGACATGCCGTTCAGCGCATCGACGATCTCCCAATGGGCATTGTTAGAGAGCGTGAGACGGGACAGTGGATCTTCAGTGACCGCGTCCGCCCCGCACTGCAGGATAATCGCATCCGGGCGAAAAGACTGCACAAGAGGCAAGATCAACGCGTCACGAATGGCGCGCATCTCGGTGTCATTAAAGCCGCGCGGGACTGGGAGGTTAAAGACATTGCCCACGCCTCGATCCTCCAAATGGCCGGTAAATGGCCAACGGCGCTCTTCGTGAACTGAAACCATCAGGATGTCGTGATCTGTTGCAAAAGCGTGTTCGACCCCGTCGGGATGATGCGCATCAATATCCACATAAGCAATGCGACGCACACCATGTGCCCGCAATGACAGGATCGCTAAAACTGGATCGTTAAAATAGCAAAACCCGTTTGCGCAGTCCGGCATCCCGTGGTGAGTACCCCCTGCCGGTGAATACACGACGCCGCTTTCCCGCAAGTATTCCCCCGCCCAAACAGCGGCCCCCGCCGCAGTCGCGGGCCTGCGGAACATCTCGCCAAACACAGGATTAGCGTGCGTCCCAAGGTTATGGCGTGCGCGCACATCGTCTGAGACGAAGCCGTCTTTTTCAGCCTTTTGAACTGCTGCGATGTATTCAGGAGTATGCCACGCCGCGAGCGCATTGGGGCGCGCTCGGGGGCTGCGAACCCAACCATCTGGCTGCAGCCAGCCCAACGCAGACGCCAAGTCCATCACTGTCGACACTCTTGGGATCGCCAATGGGTGCCACGTTCCATAGGTGGAATTGCGATAGATTTCGGACGAAATCAACTGCGGAGTGGACATGCGCGAGGAAAACAACAGCTAGGACTTTTGAGTGAGGAAAGAGTGAGACAAATCGTTGCTATCTTTCAGCGGAATGATAACTTTCTGAAAAGATAGCACCGGTTCAACCAAGGCAAGACGGACGGTCGAGGAAAAAGAGCATGGGCACGATCAAGCAGCAGGCCCTTAAACTTGAGAACTTCAACAAACGTGACGTGCGGACCCAGTTTGGTGCGCTGTGTTGGCGTCGTCGCAATGGTAAAGCTCAGATCCTTTTGGTGACGTCGAGAAAGTCTCGACGCTGGATCGTGCCAAAGGGCTGGCCGCAAAATGGCGCAACCCCAGCCGAAGCAGCCACGACAGAGGCATGGGAAGAAGCTGGCGTGACCGGAAAGGTGAGTACCGTTTGCATCGGTATATTCAGTTATCTCAAGGCCTTGCCAGGTGATGAAAGTCTTCCGTGCGTGGTTGCGGTATTTCCTTTAAAGGTCGCATTTCTCGCAAGCAATTGGCCTGAAAAGCAAACGCGCAGAAGGAAATGGTTGTCACCAAAGAAGGCCGCCGCGCTTGTGCAAGAACGTGAGCTTGCCAGCATCCTGCTGAATTTCGATCCTCAAGACGGTTGAAAACACGCGGTAAGTTAAGCCAGAAATTGCTTCCGCGTTCCGCGGTTCTTGCAGCCATATTTAGCGGCAATGAACCTAATCGCTGGTCATTTGAGTAAAATAGCTTAAATCTTAAATCAGACTAAAACGGTCATATTCTGGGAGAAAACTATGTTTCATGTCAAAAAGACCGCGCTTGTCGCGGCTGTTGCTGTGTCGTTTGGCGCAACAGCACACGCTGAAGAAGCAAGCTACGTCCTTGCAACTGCGTCTACCGGTGGCACGTATTATCCGGTTGGCGTTGCACTTTCGACCCTTGTTAAGGTTAAGCTTGAGCCGAAACAGAAAATCGGCATGTCGGCAATCAGTTCGGCTGGTTCCGGTGAAAACGTCCGCCTTCTGCGGGAAGGCGAAGCACAGTTTGCCATTTTGCAGGGTCTTTTCGGCAGCTACGCCGCAACAGGTACAGGTCCGATCGCAGAGTCCGGTCCACAGGAAAACATCCGCTCGATCACAATGCTTTGGCAGAACGTTGAGCAATTCATCGTCTCGAACGACGTTGCAGGCGATGGCACGGTCGGCGTCCTGCCCGGCCTCAAAGGCGAAGCTATGGCGCTTGGAAGCCAAAACTCGGGAACAATCGGCTCGAACCGTGCGCTCTTGAGTGGGGTTGGTATCGCAATCGACACTGACTACGAGCTTGTCTTTGGTGGCTACGGCCCGTCGGCTGAAGCCCTGCAAAACGGTCAGGTCAAAGGCATCAATACGCCTGCAGGTGTACCGACAGGAGCCATTTCACAGCTTATGGCGTCAGTTGGTGACAGCGTAACACCGCTGAACGTGACCGATGAGCAGCTTGCGGCTATGGACGCCGGTCGCAACCTCTGGACACGGTACGTCATCGCAGCTGGGACCTATCCTAATCAGGATGCCGACTGGAACACTATTGCGCAGCCGAACTTCCTGGCGACCAATGCGGACCTTCCAGAAGAGAACGTCTACATGATCACCAAGACGATCTACGAGAACCTGCCGTTCCTTCAGGCCATCCACCCGGCAACTAAGGCCATGGCACTTGAAAAAGCGATCGCTGGTCTGCCAGTGCCGCTGCACCCCGGTGCAGCACGCTTCTACATGGAACAGGGAATTGAAATCCCCGAGTTCCTGATGGCGAAGTGATCCAGGTGTCGCCCGCCTTTG
>NZ_CALJXO010000284.1:0-2680 GCF_937988555.1 uncultured Boseongicola sp.
CAGAATTCTTATGGGTCAGAACGCCATCAAAAAAGTTCAGTCGGGCGGATTTTTAAAGACAGAAAGTGCAACACTCTCGACATCAGAGACCTTCACGATCAGGCAGTCATGGACAGGATAGGCTGGAATGCCCTCAAACACGGCCGCCAATCGGGCAAAGTCTGAAGCGCAAACGCTGGGTCCGTTGGACCACAGCCCGTACAGCTCCGTCGCTATTTGAGGGTACTCTCCCCTATGCGGGCCTGTGGACGAACCTAAACCCACCAAAGTGGCACACTTTTACTCCTGCCAGAACCAGCCAAGTGGCGCACTTTTGCTCCGGCGTTTGGTGCGGCTTTAGTCCAGCGCTGACATAAGTTGAAAGGTATTGGCGAGCGACCGCACCAGGTCGATGCCATAGATCCACGCCAGCCATGTGCCCCCAGCCAAACCTATGGCCAGCGATGTGGCCGGCGGTACGGGGTCTTCTCCGTCTCGTCTGATCATTCGGGACACGGCGTTGTGCAGAAGGGCAAGTATGACACCAATTCCAATCGCGAGGCCCATCAGGCCAACGCCTAGCAGCGATCCTATTGCAGGCAGAAAGGTTGCGGCCTGAAGGTAGCGCGATCGCGGGTCGCTCGCGCCGGTCCAGGCGACCGTTGCGCACAACAGGCCAAGGGCGAAGCCAAGGAGGCGCGTGTCGAGATCGCCGGTGACGCCGAAAAGGGACAGCCCAAGGCCGAAGATGGCGAGGATCATTCCCAAGATGGTGGCGATCCGTGGGGCTGGGACAGCGAGGAGGGCGATCGCCTGCAAGAGCCAAGCGATGATCAGCGAGGGCAGCATGAGGTGCAGAGGCACGGTCAGGACTGCCCAGACGGCAAGAAGCAGGCTTGTTATTTCGGGTGTGAGAAGTGTCCAGCGCAGGGGGGTTGCGCAGCACCGGCTTTTACCGCCTGCCAAGACCCAGCTGAGGATCGGGATAAGATCACGCGCTGCCAAAGTCTTGTCGCAGCCATCGCAAAACGAGCGGCCATCGACCACGCTTTTGCCGGAAGCTGCACGATCGGCCCAGCATTTCAGGAACGAGCCGGTCATCGGAGAGACCAACACAAGCACAAAGATGGCAGAAAGGTTTAAAGCCTCAAAGATTGTCACGCGGTTTGCTCGTCTTTTTACGCCCCCGGGCCGCGCCATTTTTCTGTGGAAAGGCGTGTTTGGTCAAGCAGCTTGGGAGCGTTGCGCGCGGCGCATGTGTGAACGTTGCGGATTTGTCGGTGCGTCAGGTGTAGGTTCCGAGTGCTGCGGCGCGGATAGCGCGGATGTTTTCGCCGTAGGGACCAGGGTTGGTGACACTGCCGCCGCGGAACACGGCGGAACCTGCGACCAGCACATCGGCTCCGGCTTTGGCCGCGAGGGGGGCAGTTTTTGCGTCAACGCCGCCATCGATTTCTATGTGGACGGGGCGGTCGCCGATCATGGCGCGAAGGGCTTTGATCTTTGCCGTCATGTCGATGAATTTCTGCCCCCCGAAGCCGGGGTTCACCGTCATCACGCAAACCAGATCTACATTATCGAGCAGGCCTTCGATGGCGTTTGCAGGAGTGCCGGGGTTTAGGGCGACACCGGCCTTCATATCGGCACCGCGAATGGCCTGAAGCGTGCGGTGGATGTGTGGGCCTGCTTCGATGTGGGCGGTCAGGATGTTTGCGCCAGCCTCGGCAAAAGCGTCGATGTAGGGATCGACCGGTGCGATCATAAGGTGGACGTCCATGACGCCTTTGATGTGTGGGCGGATCGCAGAACAGGTGGCCGGGCCGAACGAGATGTTGGGAACAAAGTGGCCGTCCATGATATCGACGTGGATCCAGTCGGCGCCCTGGGCTTCTGCGGCTGCGCATTCAGCGCCGAAGTTTGCGAAGTCTGCGGCAAGGATTGAGGGCGCTATTTTGATGGAACGGTCAAAGGACATGGCCGGGGTCTCCCAGGGATGGTTTCGGGTGGCTTACCGCACCAGATGGCTGGAGACCAGTTGCGTTATGCCGTGGAGAGCTTGGAAACTGATGCATTCAGCTTATCTTCATCTTCTCCACTGGGAATAAGGATGGACACGGGAAGTGATTGAGAGTCTGGCAGACAGGCAAGGGCTGCCTGACGCGTTACGGGTGCTTTTGGAGGACTATCCTCGGGAGGCGTGGGAGTCTTCGGACAATTTCGGGACGCTAATCCGGTTCTGGCTGGACCGGCACATGATGTTTCGCCGGTTGATGACGTCGCTTCAAGGCGAGACCGAGCGGGCACTGGACGGCAACCTTGATGAACGGATGCTGGCCGCGCGGGTGTCACGGTACGGCAGCATGCTGGTCGGCGAGCTGCATGGTCATCATAATATTGAAGATGTGCACTATTTCCCGCGCTTGCGGCAGTTGGATCGTCGTCTGGAAAAGGGCTTTGATCTGCTCGATGGCGATCATCTTGCGTTGGACGCGTTGCTCGAGACGTTTTCGGTATCGGCCAACAATGTGCTGAATTCAGTGAGCAATGGCGCGGACTGGCGGGCCCCGACGGATGTCTTTTGCAAGGGGTTGCATGGGTTCAAGCGCGATCTTAACCGGCATCTGGTCGACGAAGAGGATCTGATCGTTCCGGTATTGCTGAAATATGCGCCTGCCGACCTGATGTAGGCGCCGAGCGCGCG
>NZ_CALJXO010000285.1:0-15432 GCF_937988555.1 uncultured Boseongicola sp.
CAACCCAAAATCCGATATTCCTAGGGTGCTTGGGAGTTACGATGGATCAGCATTAAACGCCCTCCCGGATGTCACCTAAAACCGATCTTGCCATGAAAAACGCAGAGCGGCGAGGGTCTATGTGATCGTCCGGGATGGAACACCTAAATGGCAATCAAAGCCCAAGCCGCATGAATGCTGCGACATGCCAAGTGTCCGCTAAGACGGGCTGCACCGTAGCATGTTGATCCGGTGATCGACGACCGATTTGGGCCGCAAGCAGCTCATTTCCTGTTCCCGGCAAAGGCAAGGTGCGAGAAGCCGATTTTCATTTTTAGAGCAGGAAGTAGAAGCTCCAAATCAAAAGGCATAATCATGTGGCTTGACCTCCAAACACCCATGAAATAGGAGTGATTTTTGTTGAGCGGGCGTTGTGTAATGGTTAAGACCTCAGTTTTCCAAACTGAAGATGCGGGTTCGATTCCCGCCGCCCGCTCCAACCTTTTCACACCAAGGTTATCGAATTATCGCGATTGTGCGTAAAGTCGGCTTGCGGCTTGTTTGGGTCCCGGTTTAAGTCAGTTTAACACCATGACCGATGCATCTGATGTAAACCCCGAAGACCGCGCAAAATCGCGCAATGTCCGCGCTCTTAGCGCGCTCTGGCCGTTTGTGTTGCCATATAAACGGATGCTTGCTGCGGCAGGTGCCGCCCTTTTCCTGACCGCGATGATCTCACTTGTTTTGCCATTGGCGGTGCGGCGGGTCGTGGACGGGTTTGAGTCTTCTGAGACCGACCTGCTGGACAGCTATTTCGGTGCAGCATTGGGGGTTGCCGCGCTGCTCGCTTTGGGGTCGGGGCTTCGGTATTATCTTGTGTCGCGGCTTGGCGAACGTGTGGTGGCAGATATTCGGGTGGCTGTGTTCAACCGGATGGTCTCGATGAGCCCCGCCTTTTACGAACGCCTGATGACCGGCGAAGTTCTCAGCCGCATCACGACCGATACAACCCTGATCCAAAGCGTGATCGGATCCTCTGTGTCGATTGCATTGCGTAACTTGCTGACACTGATCGGAGGCTTGGCGCTTTTGGTGTTCACCGCCCCGAAACTTGCCGGGATCGTGATGTTATCGGTGCCCGCAATTATTGTGCCGATCGTATTTTTGGGCCGACGGCTACGCAGTCTCAGCCGTGAAAACCAGGACTGGATTGCAAACTCGTCCGGTACTGCGTCGGAAACGTTGCTGTCTGTGCAAACGGTGCAGGCTTTTACCCACGAACAACCAAGTCGCGCGGCATTTGCCGAGATCACCGAAAAGTCTTTTGTGGTTGCAAGAAAGCGGATCCTGACACGGGCGATCATGACGGTGATCGTGATCTCGCTGGCTTTTTTCGGTGTTGTGGGTGTGCTGTGGAGCGGGGCGCATGATGTGCGCCAGGGCGTCCTTTCGACCGGCGAATTGGTGCAGTTCGTGATCTATGCGGTGATGGTCGCGGGATCGGTCGGAGCGCTGTCCGAAATCTGGGGCGAATTGCAGCGCGCGGCTGGCGCAACTGAGCGCTTGGTCGAGTTGCTTGAGGCGGAAGATACGGTGCAGGATATCGCCAGCCCGGTCATCTTGCCGGACCGGATTGAGGGGGCTGTGGCGTTTGAAAATGTGACGTTCCGCTACCCAGCGCGGCCTGAAACTGCCGCGCTTGACGGTGTTAGCTTTCGAATTGAGTCAGGTGAAACTGTCGCTTTGGTTGGCCCTTCAGGTGCCGGTAAATCAACGGTTATTCAACTGCTTCTGCGGTTTTACGATCCAAGCCAAGGGCGTATTCTGATAGACGGGCATGAGCTTCGCGACATTGCGCGCGCTGAGTTCCGCCGTTCGATGGCGCTTGTTCCTCAAGACCCGGTTATCTTTGCGAATACAGCGCGCGAGAACATCCGGTTCGGGCGCCCGGACGCGACCGACGCCGAGATCGTGGCCGCCGGACAGGCTGCTGCGGCCCATGATTTTCTGACGGCCCTGCCCGATGGGTATGACAGCTATGTTGGGGAGCGGGGCGTGATGTTGTCTGGTGGGCAAAAGCAGCGGATCGCGCTGGCGCGGGCGATCTTGCGGGATGCGCCGATCTTGCTGTTGGACGAGGCAACAAGCGCTTTAGACGCCGAAAGCGAACGGGCGGTGCAGGACGCGGTGGACAGGCTTGCCGAGGGGCGCACAACGCTTGTTGTGGCGCACCGTTTGGCAACTGTGAAAAAGGCCGATCGCATCCTTGTATTTGATCAGGGGCGTATCGTCGCCGAGGGCTCGCACAACGCGCTTGTGGCCGAGGGTGGGCTTTATGCGCGGCTGGCGCGATTGCAGTTTACTGACGGCCTTGCGGCCGAATAAAGCGGGTGACGCAGCGTTGTCGGGCTGCGTTGGCTTGTGGTTTGCATGATAATTGTCAACAAATCCTTTAAAGAACGGGCAAAGCCCGTCGAAGAATGGGAGGAACGACAATGAGCGACTTTACGTCGATTGCGGATCGCGACGCGATAGAGACCGCGATGGTCTGGGAAGCGCGCGGGCTTCCGACCACCGTCTACGGGATGTTGTCGCAGACAACGCAGAAGTGCGGTGCGCGCAATGCGGTTTCCTATCAGATTTTTTCGGGTCCAAAGGACAAGACGGAAACGCTGACCTGGTCACAGTTGCATGCCAAGGTCACGCAGGCCGCGAATTTGTTCCGCAAGCTTGGGGTCGGGGAAACCGATGTAGTGGCCTATCTTCTTCCCAACGCAAACGAGACTGTGATCACACTCTTAGGTGGCACGGTTGCGGGGATTTCGAACCCGATCAATCCACTGCTTGAGGCCGGCCAAATTGGTGCAGTCCTGCGAGAAACCAACGCCAAAGTGCTGGTGACGCTGAAGCCGTTCCCGAAGTCTGATGTGGCCCAAAAAGCGGCCGAGGCTGTGCGTCTTGCGCCCAATGTTCAGACAGTGCTTGAGGTCGATCTGAACCGCTATCTGACACCGCCAAAGTCGTGGATCGTGCCGCTTGTCCGGCCGAAGAGTCCTGTGGCTCATTCCGCCAAGGTGCTAGATTTCAATACAGAGTTGGTGAAACAGAACACGACATTAGATTTTTCTGACGCGATACAGGACCGGGTCTGTGCCTATTTCCACACTGGTGGAACGACCGGAATGCCGAAGGTGGCGCAGCACAAATTCTCGGGTATGATTTACAATGGCTGGCTGGGCAACGAGTTGCTGTTTGACGAAGAAAGCGTGGTGATTTGCCCGCTGCCCTTGTTCCATGTTTTTGCCTGCCATGTTATTTTGATGTCGATGGTGGCGTCGGGCGCGCATGTGGTGTTTCCGACGCCGCAGGGGTATCGTGGCGACGGAGTTTTTGACAACTTCTGGAAGCTGATCGAAAGGTGGAACGTGACATTTATCATCACAGTTCCAACGGCGCTTTCTGCGTTGATGCAGCGTCCTGTTGATGCCGATATTTCCTCTGTGAAAACGGCGTTTTCGGGATCTTCGCCCCTGCCAGTCGAGCTTTACAAGCGGTTTGAAAAGGCATCGGGCGTTGAGATTATCGAAGGGTATGGGCTGACGGAGGCCACTTGCCTTGTGGCCTGCAATCCGATTGGTGGTGTGAAGAAAGTTGGCTCTGTTGGTATTCCGTTTCCCTACACGGAAGTCCGGATATTAGTGGCGACCTCTGACGGTGTTCGCGAAAGCGGAACGGATGAGATTGGTGAGATTTGTGTGTCGAATCCTGGGGTAGTCGCGCACGGGACCTATACCGAATTCGAGAAGAACCACGAGCTATACCATGACTTTGCGGGCAAAACTTATTTGCGCACGGGCGATCTCGGCCGGCTTGATGAAGATGGATATCTTTGGATTACGGGGCGGGCTAAGGACCTGATTATTCGAGGTGGACATAATATTGATCCGGCCGAAATAGAAGAGGCTTTGGCCGGCCACGAGGCTGTTGCGATGGCGGGTGCAATCGGACAGCCGGACGCGCATTCGGGTGAATTACCGGCCGTCTATGTCGAGTTGGTTGGTGGCGCGACGGTGAGCGAGAAAGAGCTTTATGATTATGCAGTGGAGCGCATTCCAGAGCGCGCGGCCTATCCAAAGCATATTGAAATACTTGAAGAGTTACCGAAGACGGCCGTTGGTAAAGTGTTTAAGCCGGACCTGCGGCGTCGCGCGATCACGCGGATATTCGATGCGTCGCTAAAGGCGGCCGGGCAGGACGCGCATGTGAGCGCTGTCGTGGAAGACAAGAGGCGCGGACTGGTCGCCAGGATCGCGCGAACGGGTGATGCGGATGATGCGAAGGTGTCGGAAATCCTGGGCGAATTTGCGGTTGCCTGGGATTGGGAAGTTTAGGATCTTTCGCTTCACATTTACTAACAAGCCTAATTATCGCCACAATTGATGCGACTTTTGCCTCATTTGGGCCAGAAAGTTTGTTGATCCTTTTCGTATTAAGGGATCGAGGGATTTGGTATGGGATATGTCGTCGTTGGTTTTGGACTGGGAGTGGCGGCCGCGATTGCGGCTTTTTTCGGCGGCGCAGGTTTCGCGATGATCGCGCTGGCCTATGTTGGCGGCGGGTCTGCGGTTCTACTGGCGGCCCTTGTCAGCGCCATGATGTTTGACGAAGGGCAAAGCACAGTCGAACAGGACCCGATGCTTTTACCGCACCGTTAAGTCAGTTCAGGAAGACCGAATACCTGACGATCCGATTATTGTCTGAATCACTAATGAAATAATGGTTTCCACTTACCGCAACGCCTTCTGGATCGTCGAATTTGCCCGGACCGATCCCTGGTCGACCATCCCCCAAAACACCAAGCAACGTCCCGCCTTCCGGACCTTCTGGGTCGATCAGAAGGATACGGTGCGCGTCTTGATCGGCAACGACCAGAAGACCTGTTTCGGTGACATCGAGATAACGCGGGCCAACGAGGTTAAATTTGTCAGCGTCAATTACCTGCATTAATTCAAGCTCTTGCGAATAGCGGACCACACGGCGAAGTCGATTGTCTGCAACCCAGATGCTGCCATCGAGTGCTTCGGCCACGTCATGTGCACCAAGGTGACCCTCGACGCCGTCCACTGGCTCTAGATTGTCAAAGGCAACAAGCGCGCCGACGCCGCTGGCCATGGCGAAGATGCGCCCTGATGAGTGGTAAAGCGCGCCTTCTGTGTTCGAGGCGCGCACCCCAATGTCGGGCGGCTCATTTAGCGCGGCGATGTTGTCGTAGACGGCGACGGCACTTGCGCCGCTGACAGCGAGGGCGACTTCTCCGTTTGGACCAAAGGAAATATCCCGCACTCCGGGGAGAAGTCCTGCCCCCATTCCTTCAATTAATTCAAGAGTTTCCGGGTCAAAGACTGCAATCCGTGCATTCAGTTTGTCGGCAACGTAAAGCCGGTTGTCCGGACCAATCGTCAGGTCATGCGGGTCTCCGAGAATGGGCTCGGAGGCCAAATCAAAGCTGGCAAAGGGGCCGGGGCCGAAGGACTGAGCAAAGGCCGGAGAGGCAAGGATGGCAAGAAGAGCGAGATAACGGAGCATATGCAAAGCGTAGCACGCATGACGCGGGGTGTGGTGCGGAGATTTCAGGCGGCTTGTATACGCCAAATGGCCAGGCGGCCCCAAGTGCTGGGCGGGGACATTCGCCTGACACTTGTGACCGCTCGGTGCCGTCAGCGCGTTTTCACGACGGGGCAACTGTGAGAAGTCCCGCCTAATTTTGCGCATAAGTCTTTAAAATTCGTTGCAAAGTCGGTCGATTTGGCGTGTCGTTGAAGAATTATCGAAAGGAAGCCCATGACCAAATCAGTTTCGTTCACTGAGATGAAGCACGGCACGCGCGAAGATTACGAGCTGCTGGCGACCTCTGAGGCGAAGTACCAGGCTGGCACTGCAGACCGGATACTTGCCGAATTGCGCCGTCAAGGCGAGGCGTCAATCGAAGGGTATCAGATCACGCGCTTGGATCATGGGTTGCAATCTGCAACCCGCGCCGAAGGGGATGGAGCGGACCTCGATTGGGTAGTGGGCACACTGTTGCATGACATAGGCGACGGGCTCGCCCCCCAGAATCACGACAGATTTTCGGCTGAGGTGATCCGTCCTTTCGTGCGCTGGGAGGTGGCTTGGGTGGTCGAGCATCACGGGATTTTCCAGCAGATTTATTACGCTCATCACTATGGTTGGGACGAAAACGCGCGGGATCAGTTCAAGGATCACCCCTGTTTCGACGCCTGCGCTACGTTTTGTGAGCGATGGGATCAAGCATCATTTGATCCCGATTACGTGACAAAGCCGCTGGCGTATTTTGAGCCGATGGTGCGGGAGGTTTTTGTGCGCAAGGCCTATGATGCGCAAGTTTTGCGGGACGGGGTTGTAACCGGGATACCTTAAGCGGTGGAAAAATAAAACCGACACTGCGCAGGCAGTTGTTAGTTATCATGGTAAGTAACGGAAATCGCTCTTAAAAATAAAATCCGGTGTAACGTCGGTATTGCTTCGGTGCAGGCGTTCGCATCAAAAAATGCTTGGTTAATGGTCCGTGCGGTGGATTAACACATGAGCTTTGCGATTTAAGATATTGAGAATAATTGGAAAAGAATTTTCCCTTTCCGATTTATCGGGCGTGCGAAGAGGGAAGATGCAGACACGACGGGGAGCTGCGATGAAAGAGACTTGGCGTTGGTGTGGTTGGCACGATCCGATCTCGCGTGCTGAGGTTGCGCAGACCGGCGCGGCGGGGATCGTTTCTGCGCTTCACGACATTCCATATGGCGAGGTCTGGCCGCGCGAGGCGATTGCCTTTCATCGAGACATCATCGCGGCAGCAGGGTTTTCGTGGAAAGCCTGCCCGTGCATGGAGCGATCAAACACGGCGAGGGCGATCTTTCAGCGTATTTTGCGAACTACCGACAATCCATGGCCAATCTGGCGACTGAGGGCATTCATACGACCTGCTACAACTTTATGCCGGTATTGGACTGGACGCGTACGGATCTGACCGCGCCTGTCGCACGGGGCGGCACGTGTTTGCGGTTTTCGGCGCCGAAGATGGCGGCGTTTGAGGTGCATATGCTGGGCCGCGAGGCCGCGCGCGACGATTATACACCTGAGGCTGTTGCGGCGAGGGATGCGTGGTTTCAGCGTGCGACGGACGACGAGCGCGCCGCGCTTTTGGCGGCGATCATGTCGGGGCTGCCGGGGGCGTTTGATCGATACGACATTGCCGGATTGAAGCGGGCTGTCGCGGCCTATGACGGTGTGACGCGCGATGTGATGTGGGCGCATTTCAAGCGATTTCTGGAGGAGGTGATCCCGACGGCGGCAGAGCTTGGGGTGAAGATGTGTGTGCATCCCGATGATCCTCCGCGCGATATTATCGGGTTGCCGCGTCTTTTGGCGGATGCGGATGATATCGCATGGGTCTTGGGGGCTTTGGAGGCGCCTGCGAACGGGCTGACATTGTGTTCGGGGTCTTTGGGAGCAAATCCTGCAAATGATGTGCCAGCCATGGCGGCGCGCTTTGGCGACAGAGTGCATTTTGCGCATTTGTGCAATGTGCGGCGGGAGGCGGACCGGTCGTTTGAGGAGGCAGCCCATCTGGAGGGCGCCACCGATATGGTGGCTTTGCTGGCAACATTGTTTGAGGCAGAAGCCGCGCGCGGTGTGTCGATCCCGTTTCGCCCCGATCACGGGCATGGGTTGTTGAGCGATATCGGGGCGGGGGCTGTGCCTGGTTATCCGCTTGTCGGGCGGCTTCGCGGTTTGGCAGAGTTGCGAGGGGTAATTGCGGGACTGCAGGGCCGGGCGGCGCTTTGAAGCGCGGCTAAAGTGGATATAGTTGTAGGAGAATCGGAGTTTGATGGAGCGATGGAATGGGTAATTTCTGGTGGTATGCAGTGATCGCGTCGCTTGTGATCATACTTGGTATTTCGATGAGAGATGTTTGGGGCGTTTTTTAGGGCGCTCATTTCGAGCGGAGTTGGTCTTTCGTTTCTAACGGGCCTTGGCTCTTCTGGTTTCTGCGAAACGACTGCTGCCTTTTTCTTAGGGGATGTGGTGTTGGCCCTTCGTTTTACGAAAGAACTTTGGTGTTTCTGGAGGGCATTGAATCCCTACACCTTGGTGTTTCACGACGCATGTTGCCTTCCTCGACAAAAGCGATAACCCGTTGGCCCAACTCAAGTGGATTTGATTTGCTCATAAATGGCCTCCTTATCTGCCTACAAACATAGGAATCATGGATAATCGCTCAACGGAATTCTGAATCTGATCTGGTTAGACACAGAGCTCAGGACACTCCCGTCAGACACGCTCTAGCAAAATTAATCTGCGCCAAGAATGTCGATAAACGGCGCAGTTCATTGGGCGCGCGGCTTACTCCGTCCGCCTGCGAAACCCGGCGCCTGAGATTGCTCTAGCCCGTCGTCATAGGCGCCTCTTCGGTTCTGAAACGGAACACTATTACTTACCACTCCCTGCTAAGCGATGTCAGGGAGCGGCAGTTAGTTCCAGTTAAAATTGGGGGTGCACAGGCCTACAAGGCGCAAACTGGTCTCCCCAACGCTTATTACATCTCCATCGCGAAGTTTGGCCGGCAACCTTGGGACAGTTCCATTAAGACGCACTGCGCTTTGCCCCCCGTCTCCCAATTCGAAGACATGAAATTTCTCATTGTATGTAAGTTCGGCGTGGCGAACCGGTGCAATCGAGGAATCTCCATAGTCCAACCGCACTGTCTGCCCCTCTTCACGACCGATATGAGAAACGCCGCCTTCAAGCACGAACCATTCGCCAACTCCCGCTCCTTCCACGACAACAAGCCATCCGTGAGGGTACTTAACGCGGTCCTCTGTAGGGGGATTGGCCGCGGCGTTTTTGGGTGTCTCTGTGCCTGTATCGCTGCCTGCGTCCCACGCCTGCCCAGCCACTTCCTGGGCTTCCGGCTGAGACTCAGAAACGGTTTCGACAACCTCGGGCTGAGGTTGAGTCGCCTTTTGGGGAATGGGAGTGGAGTCCATCCATGACATATCTGCCGGTGGCGCATCCTCGGCTGGCTTGTTTAGAACCTCGTCTGGCACAGATTGATGCACGATTGGCTTATCGACGCCATTGATGCGGCCACCAGGCTCTTTCCGGCCAAATATTCTTCCAATCATTAGCACATTCTCCGTCTTTAAATTGTCGGTGCTGTTGTGTTCGCGCGCACCAGTTCTCAATTGCTGAAGGAGAAATTTGCCGAAACCGAGGCATTGGTCTGGACGGTCGTCGTTCGTGGTAAGTTGGCAACTATGGAGCACGCGCATCAGCGGGTTAGTCAAATGCCTTCTATCAGGGGCGGTTTCAACAGATCGCGCAATTGTGCCGCGAACGCGACTAGGTGAAAGCAATCTCGGCTAGAAAAAGCGCCAAGATCGCCATGGCCTGTGACCCGAAGCCTAGGCCCTTCATCCGGACGGCGTCGGGCGGCGCGCCGGCCTTTGGGTAATGATTAAAATCAAATCCAACAGTTGAGCCCTTGGGGATGCCCTAGGTAAAAGAAGTTCGGCGTGTTAGAGTCATATGTCGGCCCAGTTTCTGCAGGGCGTCGAAATTGCAAAATAAGTTGGGGGGAAATCTTTATGGCAATGTACATTGTGACAGGGTGCTACACATCTGACGCTATCAAGGGACTATTGGCGGCTCCGAGTAACCGTGAGGCTGCCGTGCGCCCGCTTGTTGAGGCTGCAGGTGGTAAGATGGTTTCTTTTCTAGTGACGACGGGCGAAACTGACTTTTCGATGGTCATTGAAACGGAAGACGCGGAGGGCTTGATGTCCGCTCTAATTGTGGCCGGCGCAACAGGTACCGTATCAAACCTGAAGACAGTGCAAGCGTTCACCAGCGAGCAATTCCTCAATGCGCAGAAGAAAGCCGGGCAAATAGCGGCAAAATTTAAACCGGCGGGCTAGCGGCGTTCCTCACCGGCCGCAAACTCCGGTGTACGGGATTAACCTACCCGCTGTCATTTAGCAGTTCATCGACCTGTTAGTCAAAACCCGTCAGAGCCGTTTTGGTCCGCGCCTTCGGTTCAGAAACGGAAAACCAATACCAACCATTCCCTGCTTGGGGCAGGTTTATCAATCAGGGTTGGTCTAATGTCCGCTATGTGGGACTTTGCGACTGATCGATCAAAGTTGGCCTTGGATAGGATCTGAAAGGAGGTCCAGGCGGTTGTTGAGTCAGTAAGCCACAAGGGAGGGTTGAAGATGAAAATCGACGCTAACCCCATAGACACCGTTCATAGGCTCAAAAACGCGCCTAGATGCCACGCAAAGGCCCAAGCACACTGGCGAGCGCCGCAAGTGTCCTGCGGTACAGGGTTGGAGCGTCTGCCGCTTTGACGGTGCGGGTGGCCGACATAAGAGGCCGGTCCGTCGCACCCACAGCGGAAACATGGCGGGCGGTCGCGAGAGATGGCCAACGCGCGTGTCTTGGCCAGTTTCCTAGAGCAGTTTTCTCGGTCTAAATGGTGGGTTTAGGAGCCTAGATTTTTCTCAATTTTGGATTTGTATTTCTTCTTTTGAGCTTCGGTCCAGCCAGACTTGGCTCTACCCCATTCCTTGCCGCTGTCATCAATATACAGCACTTTCTTAGGGGCCTTTGGTGTCGGGCTCGACTTCGGCTTCGACTTTTTGCCAAAAAGTTCTTCGATGGAAGTTCCGAATTCCCGAGCCTTTTTTTCTATGGCTTGTCGAGCTTGTGAAAGCCTTTCGCCCTCTCTACGAGCAATTTCCTTTGCCACTTCCTTCGCATGGCCTCTGAGTTCGTCCACGGTCATATTTGTGAGTTCTTTGGTCATCTCATGTTTCCAATCTGATAAAGCATCCGGCTGACTTAGATACCGATACCTCGAAACTTCAAGACTATTAAAATATGAAGCCCCATAAAACCGCTCTGGTCGAGTGCTGAATGCCTCAGTGTATTGGCTTTTCCCGGTTCTTCCTGTCGATTCAGCAGCAAATAGTGCTCACGCGGACCGCAAACAACGGGTCACGCCGCCACTGATATTGGGCTTCCGTTTCTACGAGAGGTTTTTTCTGGGATGACCTCCGACGGGGCTTTTTCGGACGCGTCTCGCTCGGCCCTAGCCGCACGGAGCCTTCGCGTCTTTTCGACTCGCGCAATTCTATCAGATTCTACAATACCCATTGCAATACTATTGGTTTTGCTTGCCTTCGTTTCGACTTTGGGCTCGCCAAATAAGTTGTGTCTGTTCAACATGATTACTCTCCTTAAAAAATTAAAGCGTCGGTGTAATTTGGGCGAATACACGATTCAAATCGTCAGATTTTAGCTCCCAAGCGTGGGGCTATCCGTCAAAATTCCGAGCACTTTGGCTCGCTCCTATTCAAGATAGGGAACAGCACAAGCTGCGCTCCTCCATCGATAAAACATGAGCGGCGTTTACGCAGGCGCAGTCCCGAAAACTTTCATGCCCACGTCAATCAAATAGGTATTCCTGTCTTCCAAAACAAGGGGTGGGCAGGCCATTGGCAGTTCGGTTAGTCGCGAGGGAGGGGGTAATGGAAAACCAAAAGTTAATCCCATAGACCTTGTTCAGCGCCTGAGAAATGCACGAGGTGTCATGCAAAACCAAGCGCACAGGAGAGTGGTGTAAGTGCTCGTCTAAGCAAAGTTGGACCGTCTGCCGCCTGCACGACGCTTTAGGTGGCGGGCCGTCGGGGGCAGCACATCCAAACAACACGCACGGTCCGCTGACCAAGCAGATGATGACCGCGCGGAGGTTGGGTTCAATTCTCAGCAAAACAGCCGGAGCGCTGCATGAAGGGCGATACAACTAAAGCGATGGTGCTAGTTCGGAGCCTTATGGCCACAAATTAGCTTCTCTCTATCAGATGCTCTATGCTGCACCGCAGAATTTTGATTCTTTAGGATGAAATCATGTCAGGCCAGATCATTGTCATTGCTCAGCAGAAGGGTGGTTCCGGGAAAACAACTGTTGCCGTAAATCTCGCAACTGCATTCCTCTCAAAAGGGAAAAGCGTCGCTCTTCTGGATACGGACCCGCAAGGAAGTCTCGGCAAGTGGTTTATGATGCGCATTGAGAAATTTAGCGAAAACCCCAACCTCAAATTTTCGACCGCGACTGCTTGGGGGATTTCTTATGAATTGCGTTCTCTGAGCAAGGTCGTCGACTTTATTATCGTTGACACTCCACCAAAGGCAGATAGCGACTTGCGCCCTGCGCTTAGGGCCGCTGACCTTATTCTTGTTCCATTGTCTGCCAGCCATGTCGATCTTTGGGCAACTCAGGATGTTTTGGACTTGGCCGACAGAGTCGGGAAGGGCGCCCATATCGTTATGAATCGAACACGGTCGGACACACGGCTAGGCGCAGAAGTCGCAGATGCTGTACATGAGTTTGACGCGAAAGTGCTTAAATCTACCCTTGGCAGCCGCGTAATTTTTGCGGAAGCACTGGGACTGGGGCTTGGTGTAGTTGAAGCAAAAAAAAATAGCATTGCTGCTTTGGAAGTGATGGCTTTGGCAGATGAGGTAACCGCATCGCTTTTGGATAACTAATAGACCCTGCTCCACGTCTCAGAGACGCTCCTAGAAGTCATACCAATCAAGCGAACAGGCAAGGTGTCGTGCGTCGGACACGGCTTGGGCATAGTCCTGGCAATCACTTAAAGATGAAGGGGGAGTTAGTCTCTTTCTCGTTGCCGAGGGCATCGGCGGCAATGGACATTTTTTGATAATGTACGGAATAGTTATATTAAGCTGCCAAGCACTAAATGAACGCCACTGGGTGGACGAGAGGGTGATTTTAAACTATAGAATTCCGCATAAATGTCTGAAATTATTTATTGTATTTGGAGATTCTGGTGCTGCTGGAGAGAATCGAACTCTCGACCTCTCCCTTACCAAGGGAGTGCTCTACCTCTGAGCTACAGCAGCCTAGAACGGGCGCCGGGATAGCGGCAATTCACCTTTCACGCAAGCGCAATCTGGACGCTATTTGACGGCTGGGGTAGAGAGGCTCTATGGGCAGAAAAATTCCCCTCGAAAAGCTAACGAACGCTAACGACGCGCGCGAGGCGCGGCTGAAGGCGGCGTTGAAAGTGAACCTGCAGCGCAGGAAGGCTCAGACGCGGGCACGTAGCGAGGTGGAGACCGAGGACGCAGCGACCGAAACAGGGCGCGCGAACAACGATAAGGCAGGCTGAGCGATGGATTCGATAGTGGTCACAGGCGGAGCAGAGCTTTGCGGAGAAATACCAATTGCAGGGGCGAAGAACGCGTGTCTTACGCTGATGCCGGCGACCTTGCTGACCGAGGAGCCGTTAACGTTGATGAACGCGCCGCGCTTGTCGGACATCAAGACGATGACAACGCTATTGCAGTCGTTGGGGTCGGAAGTGTCGGATTTGCAGGACGGGCGCGTGATTGCGATGTCGTCGGCGGGGCCGATGAATACGACGGCGGATTACGATATTGTGCGGAAAATGCGGGCTTCGAATTTGGTTTTAGGACCACTTCTGGCGCGCGAGGGGCATGCGATTGTATCCTTGCCCGGTGGCTGTGCGATTGGCGCACGCCCGATGGATATTCACATCTCGGCTTTGGAGCTGATGGGGGCTGAGATCGAGCTGAGGGACGGCTATCTTCATGCCACGACCAATGGCGGGCTGAAGGGGGCGATTGTGCCTTTGCGGTTTGCCTCTGTGGGCGCGACCGAGAACGTGATGATGGCGGCGACTTTGGCCAAGGGCACCACCGTGATTGAGAACGCCGCGCGCGAGCCGGAGATTGTCGATCTGGCGGCGTGTCTGGTGAAAATGGGCGCGCAGATTTCGGGTGCGGGCACGGCGCGGATTGAAATTCAGGGTGTGGATCGACTTGGGGGTGCGACGCATCCTGTGGTGACGGACCGGATCGAGCTTGGAACGTATATGTTGGCGCCTGCGATTTGCGGAGGTGAGGTTGAATGTCTGGGCGGTAAAATCTCGCTGGTTGAGGCGTTTTGCGAGCGTCTGGATGCGGCTGGCATTTCGGTTGAGGAAACGCCGCGTGGCCTGAAAGTTGCCCGAAAGAACGGTCGGGTATCGGCGGTGGATGTGGCGACGGCGCCGTTCCCCGGATTTCCGACGGATTTGCAGGCGCAGATGATGGCTTTGCTTTGCACGGCGGAGGGTGTTTCGCATCTGGAAGAGACGATTTTCGAGAATCGGTTTATGCATGCGCCTGAACTGATGCGGATGGGTGCGAATATCGAGGTACATGGCGGTACCGCGACGGTTACAGGCGTCGCGCAGATGCGCGGTGCGCGGGTGATGGCGACGGACTTGCGCGCGTCGGTCTCGCTGATTTTGGCGGGGCTTGCGGCCGAGGGCGAGACTGTGGTGAGCCGGGTCTATCATCTTGATCGCGGCTACGAGCATGTCGAGGAAAAGCTGAGCGCTGTTGGCGCGCGGATAGCACGGGTGACAGACTGATGGTGAAAGATGCACGGTTTGAGGATGGTGGCGAGAAAGCGCTTCGGCTGAAGGCTTTGGAGGCCGAAGAGCTGCCGGTGATTGCATCTCTGGTGCAGGACGCGGTTTTTCCGGGCTCGGAGATGACGTGGGACCGTCGCGGGCGGCGGTTTGCGCTGTTGTTGAACCGGTTTCGCTGGGAAGACCGGCGAGCGCCCGAGCGAGTGCAATCGGTTCTGACGATTGAAGATGCGACAAAGGTGGCCTCGCAAGGTGTTGAGCGGGGCGACGGCGACACGGTGTTGTCGTTGCTGACGCTGGCTTGGGAGCCGGGTGAGGACGGTACAGGGGCCTGTGTGTTGACGCTGGCGGGTGATGGCGCGATCCGGGTTGAGGTTGAGGCGTTGGAAGTGACGCTAACGGATGTGACGCGGCCCTATTTGGCGCCGTCGGGCAAGGTGCCGGGGCATCCGGAAGGATGATCCGGCGGCTGGCCGTTTCGGACCTTGAAGAGTTCAAATTCCTGCGGCTCACTTTCGTTGGAAATGGACCCCGAGGATTACGCGTCGACCCATGCGGAATGGGCGGCTTTGTCGGATGACGGCTGGCGCGGATATCTGACAGGATCACCGAGTTTTGCAAGGTTCTAGGGTGAGACGCCTGTGGTTTTGGCCGGGCTGGCGCGCCACGCCCGGGCGCGGATAGCGCATCTTTGGGCATGGTCTTCGTGATGCCCGAGCGGCGCGGTTCGGGGATAGCGGGCGATATCATGGATCATGTGCTTGTGCACGCGCGCTAAGGGGCTGTTGCAGGCCGAATTGGCGGCGCAATCGGGAAATGCGCGGGCTGTGCGGTTTTACGAGCGGCTTTGCTTTTGTACCTAGGCAGCGGACTCATAAAACTCGATCCACAGACGGACTGAGGCCAG
>NZ_CALJXO010000286.1:0-2578 GCF_937988555.1 uncultured Boseongicola sp.
GCCGCCAGACGCAAAACTGCCCCCAGTGCAATCGCAAGGCCCAAGAAAACAAGGATGGGCAGGTATTCTCGAAGGAAGTCTTCCACGCGTCGGGCTCCATCTACGTCCCGCGTCGTTTCATGCGCAGGGACTTATCGCTCCAATACCTACTTGCGCCTTGCGGCGGGGTCAACGCCGGGTCGCGCCCGAATTCGTATCATTTCGCCTGGAAATACTGCAGGTAAATGCCCTAATCACACTGCAAAAACTGCCCCGAAGTCAAAAGGCGCCGCCACGCAAGAAGCAATGCCAGATCAATCCCTGTTTTACGTACCCCGACACCGATCACCCCCGGCATCCAGACAACCCGGTCAGTGCGGACCAAAACCGCGAAATCCACTTCGCCAGTGATCTCGCGTTATGCGTCGTCAATTCTTAAGGCCTTCAGCCAGATTGCCCAGCCGTCAGTACCTCAAAGGCCACCACACCGTCGTCTATTGATAATGCGCTCTCGGACACCGCCACTTGCACAACCTCGCGCGTCTCTTCGGCAGGCGCCATCACCGTCATCAACACCAATTGGCGGAGGCGGGGCAATCAGAACCGTAGAGGTCGCCTAAACAGGCACATCGCCCGTCCCAGCCCGCGCAGTCCCGACACCCAATCCAGCATCGCTTGGCGCAACGGATGTCACTGGGGCCACAAAAATGCGGCTGGATCGGCTCCACGCGCAACCCCAGAGGCCGAAAGGCCCTGCGCATTTTTCGGCAACGCCCTCGCGCGCAGCCGTCACAGGCGTCTTCGCCTGCTGGCCAGCCGCATCGCCGCATCTGCCAGCGTCCGGCATAAGTTTTTTTTAGGCCACAGGCTGATCACCAAATGCGCCAATCATGTACTGTATCCTTATAGCTCAAGGCATCAATACTCAGTCTGGGTGAATAAAAGGTTAGGGCGCCCAATTGGGACGGCGTTTGTCAATAAACGCCTGGCTTCCCGCGTCCGCCTCCGCACTGTCCCACCGCACCAAAAGCGCGTCTATACTCGCTGCAATCACCACCTCGTCGATCACCGGACCCAAAGCCCGCACCATCGCTTTTGCCTCGGCTACCGCTCCAAGCGCGCACTCAAAATAGGGCGCAATCTCACGCTCCACCGCGGCCTCCAGCGCCGCGCGCGGCACTGCCTGCGCCACAAGCCCCAGATCGACCGCCTCGCGGGCACCAAACACCCGCGAAGAAAAGAAAACGCGGCGCGCGCGTGCTTCGCCCATGCGCGCCACCACGTAGGGCCCGATCGTCGCCGGGATCAGCCCAAGGCGCGTCTCGGTCAAACCAAACGACGCCTCGTCAACAGCTACCACCACGTCACATACCGACATTAACCCAAGCCCGCCGCCAAAAGCATTCCCCTGCACTTTTCCAATCAAAGGCACAGGCAGTTCATTTAGCGACTTCAACATCATGGCAAGCGATGTTGCCTCGCGCCGTCGGGTCTCGGTGTCCGCCTCCATCTGAGCGCGCATCCAGCGCAAATCCCCCCCCGCACAGAACACCGGCCCGTCCGCTGCTAATACAGCGACGCGGATGCTGTCCGAGGCCGCTATCTCGCCCGCTACCTGCGTTAATTCCGCAATCATCTCGCCCGACATCGCGTTGCGCTTGTCCGCGCGCGCAAGTGTCACCGTCGCGACCCCGCATGCGTCCTCGTCAAACCGTACCACCGTCATACCACCCCCTCGCGCAAACCGCGCGCAACATCTGCCGCAGCGCGAAGCCGCTCCATATCCAAGCTATGCTCAAATCCGGCCGTCTCCACACACGCCGCCAACCCTTCGGTCGCCACATTTCCGGCAGCCCCCGGCGCATAAGGGCAGCTGCCAAGTCCCGCGACAGATGCATCAAACACCCGCACGCCTCGGCCCAGCGCCACCGCTACGTTCTCAAGCGCGCGTCCAAAGGAATCGTGAAAATGTCCTGCCAAAGCCTCAACCTCAACCCGCTCTAAAACCGCGGCGAACATCGCATCCATGCGCTCCGGCAATCCCCGTCCAAGCGTGTCGCCCAATGATACCTCAAAACAGCCGATATCTCGCAAATCCGACGCCACAGCCGCCACGGCCTCTGGCGCAACAGCACCATCATAAGGGCAATCAGTGACACAACTCACATAGCCCCTTACCGGCACACGCAAGCCCTTTGCCATCTTCATTACGGGCTGAAACCGCTCAAGGCTTTCCGCGATCGAGGCATTGATATTGGCCCTGCTAAACCCCTCCGAGGCCGAGGCAAACACCGCCACCTCGTCAACGTTCGCGCGCATCGCGGCCTCAAAGCCGCGCACATTCGGCACCAATGCCCCGTATCGCACGCCGTTGACCCGGGCGATCCCCGCCATAACCTCTCCTGAGCCGGCCATCTGCGGCACCCAGCGCGGGGACACAAAACTCGCAACCTCTATCCGGCGAAATCCCACGCTTGATAACGCATCCACCAAGGCGACCTTCCCGGCGACCGAAATGATGCGTGCCTCGTTTTGCAACCCGTCGCGCGGCCCCATCTCGACAATTTCAACACTCTCACCCAAACAACGCGTCCCCAAA
>NZ_CALJXO010000287.1:0-3986 GCF_937988555.1 uncultured Boseongicola sp.
CCAAGATCCCGGCTTCGACGCAACCGGGGTCGGAAATGTCGAAATTGACGCTTACCCGGCGCGATTGCAGGCTTATAGCGGAAGGAACGTCGAATGACGGCACTCCAACAGGGATATCCGGGAAATGGCATACAAGACTGACATCGAGATTGCGCGCGAAGCCAACAAGAAGCCGATCATGGAGATAGGGGCAAAGCTTGGTATCGGCTCCGAGGACCTGGTCCCATATGGTCACGACAAGGCCAAGGTTAGCCAGTCGTTCATTGAGAGCCTCGCCGACAAACCAAAGGGTAAACTGGTCCTTGTGACGGCGATCAATCCAACGCCCGCTGGCGAAGGCAAGACCACGACGACGGTCGGGCTTGGTGATGGTCTGAATCGTATCGGCCGAAAAACAGTGGTTTGCATCCGTGAAGCCTCGCTCGGTCCGAACTTTGGGATGAAGGGCGGCGCTGCAGGCGGTGGCTATGCTCAGATCGTGCCGATGGAAGATATGAACCTGCATTTCACAGGGGATTTCCATGCGATCACGTCTGCCCACAACTTGCTATCGGCAATGATCGACAATCATATCTACTGGGGCAACGAACTTGAGATTGACGAGCGTCGTGTGACCTGGAAGCGCGTGCTGGACATGAACGACCGTGCCCTACGCGACGTGGTTACGTCGCTTGGCGGTGTGGCAAACGGCTTTCCGCGCCAGACCGGATTTGACATCACCGTGGCCTCGGAAGTTATGGCGATCCTTTGCCTATCGAACGATCTGAAGGACCTCGAAAAGCGATTGGGCGACATGATCGTTGCTTACCGCCGGGATCGCACGCCAATCTATGCGCGTGATCTCAAGGCTGACGGCGCGATGACAGTGTTGTTGAAAGATGCCATGCAACCAAACCTTGTTCAGACGCTGGAAAATAACCCGGCCTTTGTTCATGGCGGGCCGTTTGCCAATATCGCACACGGATGTAACTCGGTTATTGCGACCACAACGGCGTTGAAACTTGCGGATTATGTGGTGACAGAAGCGGGCTTTGGGGCCGACCTGGGCGCCGAGAAATTCATGAACATCAAGTGCCGTAAGGCCGGCCTTGCACCCGACTGCGTGGTGCTTGTGGCGACGATACGCGCGATGAAGATGAACGGTGGCACGGCAAAAGCCGACCTCGGTCAGGAAAGCGTCGACGCCGTCAAAGAAGGCTGTGCGAACCTTGGCCGTCATATCGGTAACTTGAAGTCGTTCGGTGTGCCCGTGGTGGTCGCGGTGAACCACTTTGTGACCGATACCGATGCTGAAGTGCAGGCAGTGCAGGACTATGTCGCGACCCAAGGAGCCGAGGCGATTGTCTCGCGACATTGGGAGTTTGGTTCGGAAGGCTCGGAGCCGCTAGCGCGCCGTGTCGCCGAGATTGCGGAAAGCGGCGCAAGCCAGTTTGCGCCGCTCTATAAGGACGAGCTTTCGCTGTTTGAAAAGATCGAGACTGTAGCGAGGCGCATCTATCACGCCGATGAAGTTCTTGCGGACAAGAAAATTCGCGACCAGCTCAAACTATGGGAAGACGCCGGGTATGGTCATTTGCCCGTCTGCATGGCCAAAACCCAATATAGCTTCACAACAGATCCATCCCGCCGCGGTGCCCCCACAGGCCATAGTGTTCCTGTCCGCGAAGTGCGTCTGGCTGCGGGTGCCGGGTTCGTTGTTGTGGTCTGTGGTGAAATCATGACGATGCCGGGCCTTCCGTCGCGTCCTGCCGCCGAGAATATCCACCTGAACGAGGACGGACAGATCGAAGGGTTGTTCTAGGCGGAATGCACACCGCCGAAGTCATATGGACGAGCGACGGGGATTTTGCCTCCGGGCAGTATTCTCGCGCGCACCTCTGGCGGTTTGATGGTGGCTTGGACGTTCCAGCCGCGCCATCCCCGTCTATCGTCCCGCCCCCATTGGGATTGGCCGAGGCTGTCGACCCGGAAGAAGCCTTTGTCGCCTCGATCTCGTCATGCCATATGCTGTGGTTTCTTGACGTAGCGCAACGCGCGGGATGGAACGTCGCGTCCTACCGCGATCTTGCCAAGGGCGCGCTGCGACAATCAGACGGAGTTGTTTGGATCCCACGCGTGGATCTGAATGTTGAGGTCACATTTGTCGGGGACACACCGGACCGCACTACGCATCTCGCCCTTCATGACAAGGCACATCACGCGTGTTTCATTGCAAATTCGGTGAAAACCGACATCGTTGTTAATCTAAGCTAAGGAAATCCACATGACGGCAACTCGCATCGACGGAAAGGCCTTTGCGGCCAGCGTTCGGGAAAAGGTGACAGCACACGTTGCGACCCTGAAAGCCGATCATGGCCTCATTCCGGGATTGGCTGTTGTCTTGGTCGGCGAGGACCCCGCAAGCCAAGTTTACGTGCGTTCAAAGGGTAAACTGACCCAAGAAGTCGGCATGAAGTCAGTGGAACACAAGCTTGGGGCTGAAACCCAAGAGGCGGACTTGCTTTCGTTGATCGACGCACTGAACAGCGACGAGACCATCCACGGAATTCTGGTCCAATTGCCACTGCCAAAGCACCTCAACGAAGATCTCGTCATCAATGCGATTGACCCAACGAAGGATGTCGACGGATTCCACATCTCCAACGTAGGCCTGCTTGGAACAGGGCAGAAATCGATGGTCCCATGTACACCTCTTGGCTGCCTTATGATGCTACGCGACCATCACGGCAGCCTTTCTGGGATGAATGCGGTTGTTGTCGGCCGCTCGAATATTGTCGGCAAGCCAATGGCTCAGCTTTTGTTGGGGGACAGTTGCACCGTGACGATTGCCCATAGTCGAACAAAGGAATTGTCGGACGTTGTGCGTCGTGCAGATATCGTCGTCGCGGCTGTGGGGCGGCCTGAAATGGTGGGGGGTGACTGGATCAAGCCAGGAGCAACCGTCATAGACGTTGGGATCAACCGCATTGATGCGGGCGTAAAGGAAGATGGCTCGCCTAAGACAAGACTTGTGGGCGATGTCGACTTCGCAAGCGCGTCCGAAGTCGCGGGCGCGATTACGCCTGTTCCTGGAGGGGTTGGTCCGATGACAATCGCTTGCTTACTAGCAAACACCCTGACGGCGTGTTGTCGGGTGAACGGTTTGCCCGAGCCCGAGGGCCTTACCGCTTAAGCTTGACGTCAACGCGGCAATCAGTTGCGATGGTCGAGCAAAACGGGAGAGCACCATGGTAAAGACCTACACAGGCAAGACGATCGAAATCGGCTTCGAAATGAAACGCTGTATCCATGCGCGCAATTGCTTTTTGAAGTTGCCACAGGTTTTTGATCCAAAAAGACGGCCTTGGGTTTCACCGGATGCGGCCCCGGCTGAAGAAATTACCGCCATGATCCGTACGTGCCCATCGGGTGCTTTGACCTTTCGCCGGCTGGACACCGAAGCAGTTGAAACGCCTCCCGGCATCAATCGCGTGGCTGTTTTGGAAAATGGTCCGAATGCATTTCACGGCAATCTTGTTGTCGCCGGCGAGAGCGCAACACGGGCCACTCTGTGTCGGTGTGGAAAGACAAAAAACCCACCTTTTTGTGACTATTCCCATGTCGACGCCAAATTTGAGGCGACTGGTGAACCTGCGACAACTGGAAAAGATGCGCCGGGTGAGGACGCAGGCGAGGCCCTGCAAATAGTTGCACACGAAAACGGCCCGATCGAAGCGCGCGGCGCCCTGGAAATCACCTCGGGAACCGGACACCGGCTGCACCGCGGGACCCGGGCGTTTTTGTGTCGGTGTGGCCAGTCCAAGAACAAACCGTTTTGCGACGGCAGTCACAAAGACGCAGGTTTTGAGGCGCCGGGCGACTAAGCGCCAGATCGCGCGGCGCGCGGCACTGGAACGGCAAGTATGCGCCTTCCGGTCAGATACGCCGTTGCCTTGGCCGCAAAAAGTCTACGTAGCTCGGGTGTGGTCCAGCTGAGGCCCCCGGTA
>NZ_CALJXO010000288.1:0-2883 GCF_937988555.1 uncultured Boseongicola sp.
AGAACCCGGTCGCAATGCTTGCGTGATCCAATACTGCTCTAAACAGGGGCAATATGACCAAGCCAAGGGCCGCCTTTGACATCAGTCAATGCGGCCCTTGGCTATTTCAGGTCTTCGTTTTCCAGACAACACCGACGGGAGCCGTTACATGAACTGGAAATCACATCTGGATGACACAAGCGCAGCACTCGCGGCCTTTAGAACCGCGCATCCCGAGACAGGTGCGGGCTTCACCGGCCTGCACCGCGCAACGATGGCTGAGGGCAGCATGAGTGTGCGTGAAAAGGAACTCGTGGCGCTTGGGATTGGAATTGCAAAGCAATGCGTCGACTGCATCGGCTTTCATGTGCAGTCAGCGGCAAAAGCAGGTGCCAGCCGCGATGATGTGGCCGATACCGTGTCTGTTGCCGTGATGATGGGCGGTGGGCCCGCTTATATGTACGGCGTCAAAGCGCTTGAAGCCTATGACCAGTTGATCGGGCCCACCGCAGTCTAGGCAAACTACATCTGACAACCGGGCGTGGATTTCGACAGCGCTTCTTCCTCGGCGTTCATGTCCTCGACGATGTCGTCGAACAGCGGCGTTGAAAGATAACGCTCCCCGGTGTCGGGCAACATGCAAAGGATCACCGACCCTTCCGGTGCAGTTTCGGCAATTTTCATCGACACCGCGAAAGTCGCCCCGCCGGAGATGCCCGTGAGGATGCCTTCTTCTGCCGCTAGACGTTTCGCCCAGGCGATCCCGTCGGCGCCCGTGACGGGAAGTAATTCATCGTAGTAATTGCCGTCGATGGCCTCTTGCAGAACGTAAGGAATAAAATCCGGCGTCCAGCCCTGGATCGGATGGGGCGCCCAGGCAGGGTGGCCACTCTCGGGGGCGTTTGCCGCGTTGCGCTCCTGGGGAGTGCCCGAGGCGATCAAAGCCGCGTTGTCCGGTTCCGTTAGGATGATTTTGGTGTCTGGCCGTTCTTTACGCAGGACACGCGAAACACCCGAAACCGTTCCGCCAGTGCCGTACCCCGTGACGAAATAATCAAGCCGCTCGCCTTCGAAATCGCCAATAATCTCGCGTCCTGTGGTCGTTTCGTGGATGTCGGCGTTGTCGGCGGTCTCGAACTGACCGGCAAGGAACCAGTCATTTTTCTCGGCCAGCTCAACTGCCTTCTTATACATGCCAACGGCTTTTTCGGCCCGTGGTGTCAGAACAACTTTAGCACCCAGAAAACGCATCAGGCGGCGGCGCTCGATGGAAAAGCTGTCGGCCATGATAATCACTAGCGGATATCCCTTGGCCGCACAAACCATCGCAAGGCCGATACCTGTGTTGCCTGACGTAGCCTCGACAACTGTCTGACCCGGCTTCAGGCGCCCGTCTTGTTCAGCCGCTTCAATGATCGAAAGCGCCAGACGGTCTTTTACAGAAGCCGCAGGGTTAAAGGCCTCGAACTTGACGTAAATCGTGACGTTCTTGGGCGCGATCCGGTTGATGCGGATAACGGGCGTGTCGCCGACAGTATCCACGATCGAATTGTAGCGGCGGCCGCGGCCGTTGGTCTGCCTGGTTGCCATGAGATGATCCCCCTTGCTGGCGTGTCGTTCACCGCCAAAACTGACGGCCAATTCGCGAAGGCGCAAGGGGAAGGTCTCGGAAAGGTGGGATAGCTCGTGTTTGAAGGCCTGATGCGAATCGCTATCCCGGGCATTGGCTATTGCCCGGGACAGCCGTTAAGTATCTGATCCATGCTCAATGCGGGTTGATCACATCCGGCTTCTCCAACGATTTTCGCCGGCACACCAGCAACCGTTTTGCACGGTGGAACCTCTTCCAAAACAACCGAACCTGCCGCGATGCGCGAGCAGGACCCAACGGTGATATTGCCCAGAACATGCGCGCCAGCCCCGATAAGAACGCCATTGCCGATCTTGGGGTGACGGTCATCATCCTCTTTGCCCGTTCCGCCAAGCGTGACGGAATGGAGCATCGAAACATTGTCGCCGACCACGGCGGTTTCACCAATGACGATGGAATGCGCGTGGTCGATCATCAGACCCTTGCCGATGATGGCTGCGGGGTGAATGTCGACGCCAAAAACCTCGCTGACGCGGGCCTGGATGAAATACGCAATGTCCCGGCGCCCTTGTTCCCAGAGCCAATGCCCAACTCGGTAGGCTTGCACGGCCTGGAATCCTTTGAAGTAAAGGAGCGGCTGCATCAGGCTGTGGCAGGCGGCGTCACGCTCGAAAATCGCAACAAGGTCCGCGCGCGCAGCCTCGCCTAATGCCGGAGCCGTCTCATAGGCTTCGTCAGCGATCTCGCGCAGGATTTGCGCCGACATCTCAGTCGACGACAGCTTCATGGCGAGGCGGTAACTTAGAGCACGCTCGAGCGAGGCGTGGTGCAGAATGCTTGAATGGACAAGACCACCAATCAGTGGCTCTTTCAGGACAGCAGCGCGCGCTTCCTGCGCAATCTGGTCCCAGACAGGATCAAGTTTTCGGGGTTTACGCTGTAGCTCGGCCATGACCAAATCCTTTTCACTGCCTCGCGGCACTTACAGCATATAGACATGCGCACGTAACCTGAAAAGGCATTTGAAACAAAATGCGAGGACAAGGATGGACCTGAGCGATGCGAGAAAGGTTCTGGAAACAGAACTCATGGCGCTTGAACGCGACGATGCGCTTGGCGCTGACGACCAAAAAACGGTGACGCTGGACCAGCAATCGGTCGGACGGCTCAGCCGAATGGACGCCATGCAGCGTCAGGCCATGGCGCAAGCCACCGCTCGGCGACGCGCCGGGCGACGGCACCGAATCATCGCTGCTTTGAAACGCTTGGAAGAAGGAGAGTTTGGCCACTGCCAGGATTGCGGAGACGACATT
>NZ_CALJXO010000289.1:0-2871 GCF_937988555.1 uncultured Boseongicola sp.
CCGGTCTTTGCGATAATACGATCTATCGATTGATCCAGAAGGGGCGTTTCAACAAAGCCGGGACAAAGCGCATTGACGGTGATCCCTTGCTTTGCTGTCTCAAGCGCGAGTGCTCGGACCAGCCCCACAACGCCGTGCTTCGCGGCGCAATAGGGTGCTGCATACTGATATCCCTTAAGCCCAGCCGTGGACGAGATGCAGATAATGCGTCCCCAACCGACCTCGCGCATATCCGTAAGCGCCCCTCTGCAAGTCAGGAAGGCCCCGGTTAGATTGACCCTGATCATGCGGTCCCATTGGGCCAAATCAACGCGGTCCATGGGCGCGCTTTCCGCCGCGCCTGCATTAGCAATGGCAACGGTGACGGGGCCATGGGTAGCGCGCGCGGCTTGGAACATCGCGTCGACAGAGGCTTCATCAGTTACGTCCCCTTGGACCGTGTGAACGCCGGGGTGACGCGCCGCAACAGCGGTAAGGGTCTCTTTGCGGCGTCCAGAAATAGTGACATTTGCCCCAGCGCCGACCAAAGCCGAAGCAACAGCAGCGCCAATACCTGTGCCGCCGCCGGTAATGAGTGCGTGCTGGCCGGAAAGATCGATCATGTCAAACCTTCAACATCTGGGTGTCACCCCGTTCAGCGAGACGCTGTAGCTGATCACGCCCCGGGTAATAGGATTGCGGCCAGTTCACCATAGTGTCCTGAAGAGTAGCGTTGGCATGCAATGTCCAATAGGGGTTGGAAAGGTGCGGGCGGGCCAAGCATACGAGATCCGCGCGCCCTGCCATCAAGATCGAGTTTACATGGTCAGGCTCGTAAATATTACCCACTGCCATGGTCTTGAGCCCTGCTTCATTGCGAATGCGATCAGAAAACGGGGTCTGGAACATGCGGCCGTAAACCGGATCGGCACGTATTGATGTTTGGCCAGCGGAGACATCGATAATGTCGACGCCCGCTTCATGGAGCATGCGCGCAATGTCAACTGCATCTTCCGGCGTTATGCCATCGTCACCAACCCAATCATTGGCGGAAATGCGGACTGAGATCGGTTTGCCCTTGGGCCAGACAGCGCGCACTGCGTGGAAAACTTCAAGTGGGAACCGCATGCGGTTCTCAAGGCTGCCGCCATATTCGTCGCAGCGCCGGTTTGTGAGCGGTGTTATGAAAGCGGACATGAGATAGCCGTGTGCATAATGAAGCTCGAGCCAATCAAAACCGCAGCGTTCGGCCATCTCTGCCGAGGCGACGAATTGGTCACGCACCGCTTCCATGTCGCCGCGTGTCATCTCGCGGGGGACCTGGTTGCGATCGGACCAGGGGATTGGCGAAGCCCCGATGATCTCCCAGTTTCCCGTTGTTAGCGGTGCGTCCGCTTCCTCCCAACCAAGTTGGGTTGAGCCCTTGGGGCCCGCATGACCCAGTTGGATCGCAACTTTTGCGTCGGTTTCCTGATGAATAAAGTCAACGATACGCGTCCAGGCAATTTCATGTTCAGGCGCATAAAGCCCCGTGCACCCCGGCGTGATGCGGCCCTCTGGCGAAACGCACGTCATCTCGGCATAGACCAACCCCGCGCCTCCTTTTGCCCGTTCGGCATAATGAACGAAGTGCCAATCGCCCGGGCAGCCATCGACCGCTCGATACTGCGCCATGGGGGAGACGACAACGCGATTTTTGAGTTCTAACTCGCGTAACCGAAAAGGCGCGAACATCGGCGCATGAGCGGCCTTCGTGGACGCGCCCGCCTGGTCAAAGAACCAGCGTTCCGCGCTTTCAAGCCAATCCTTGTCGCGCATTCGCAGGTTTTCGTGGGAAATGCGTTGGGATCGCGTAAGCAGGGAATAATTAAACTGTACCGGGTCGAGATGGAGGTAGCGCTCTACGTCTTCGAACCATTCGAGCGAGTTACGCGCGGCGGATTGCAGGCGCAAAACCTCGGTACGGCGCTCGTCCTCATAGCGCGCAAAAGCCGCCTGCATTGTCGGTTCGCTTGCGAGATAGTCAGCCAGCGCAATCGCACTTTCCATCGCCAGCTTTGTTCCTGATCCAATCGAAAAATGTGCGGTCGCGGCAGCATCCCCCATGAGCACGATGTTTTTGTGCGACCATTTTTGACACAGCACGCGGGGGAAATTGAGCCAGGCCGAACCGCGCACATGGGCGGCGTTAGTAAGAAGCGCGTGGCCGCCGAGATAATCCTTGAATATCGATTCGCATTTCTCAATTGTCTCCGCTTGGCTTAACTCGCCAAAGCCAAAAGCGTTCCAAGTGTCCTCACCGCACTCAACGATGAACGTCGCAGTATCCGCATCGAACTGATAGGCATGCGCCCATATCCAGCCGTGTTCGGTTTCTTCAAAAATAAATGTGAAGGCATCGTCGAACTTTTGTTGCGTGCCAAGCCAGACGAATTTGCATTTTCGGGTGTCGGTGTTTGGTTCAAACGTTGCTGCGTGTTCATGCCGGACTTTTGAATTGAGGCCGTCCGCCGCGACAATGAGGTCAAAATCTGCGAATTCATCGGTTGAGGCGTATTCATGCTCGAATTGAAGTACGACGCCAAGCTCGCGCGCACGCGCTTGCAGAAGATCCAGTAATTTCTGCCGACCAATACCGCAAAACCCGTGCCCCGTTGAAACCATGCGTTCACCGCGATAATTGACCGCAATGTCGTCCCAATAGGCGAAGTGCTTGCGAATGGCTTCGGCGCTTAGGGGATCGTTAGCCGCCAAGTTGTCCAGTGTTTCGTCCGAAAGAACCACGCCCCAACCGAAGGTATCGTCGGGCTTGTTACGCTCGAACACCACCACCTCGTGTTGCGGCGCGCGCAGCTTTGTTGAGATGGCGAAGTACAGTCCGGCGGGCCCGCC
>NZ_CALJXO010000290.1:0-4476 GCF_937988555.1 uncultured Boseongicola sp.
GAAGCAGTAGCGAAGCACATCTCTGTACCTTCCAAATGGCAGAAATTGAGCGACAGTACCGCCCTCAACAGGGTCCACAACAGCGCCGCGGATAGGAAAATGTGCAGGATTGCACTGGTCTGCGTTCTGGTTGGAGCGCGAACAATCAAGTTTGTTGCTAGATTCAAGATTTATGAGACGCACCAAGCGTCGGCACTCGCCACCTCACAGCGCCAAGGCCCACAAGTGCAAGCGCTGTAAGCCCCGCGCCTGCGAGAAACGTCGCCTGCGGGCCGAGGCTATCCCAAAGTGCTCCTGCTAGTATGCTTGCAGCCAGAAGAGCCAAGCCGACCGATAGACTGAATACTCCGTAAGCGGTGCCACGTAAGTCTTGCGGTGCAGTATCGGCTACTAATGTCGCCAACAGCCCTTGTGTGACACCCATGTCCAGGCCCCAAAGCGCAACCCCAATCGCAATTCCAACCAGACCGGACGACAAAGCAAGGACAAGATCGGCGACGATAAGCAGTGCGAAGCCGATAATCAGCACGGTAAGTCTGTTGTACCGGTCAGACAGCACCCCTGCGGGATATGCGGCTATTGAGTAGACGATATTCATAACAACTAGCACCATTGGGATGAGCACCAACGGTAGCCCTGTTCCTTGCGCCCGAAGGATTAGAAATGCCTCGCTGAACCGCGCTAGCGTGAAAACGGTGGCCACTGCCACAACGAGCCAGTACGCAGATCCCAGACGCTTGAGTTCAGGTAGGCTCAAGGGAAATCGGACTTTGCGCAGTGCCTCAGGACGTTCCGGTTCATGCACTGCGAACAGCAGCAGACCGAGCGCCAAAAAAGCCGGAATAACTGCAAACCAGAATACGGTCTGAAAATTGTTAGCGGTTACCCACATCAAACCCATCGCCAGAAGTGGACCCAGAAAGGCCCCGACAGTGTCGAGCGACTGCCGTAGTCCAAAACTAGCGCCGCGCAGGTGGGCAGGCGCAATATCAGCAACCAAAGCATCACGTGGTGCGCCGCGAATGCCTTTTCCGATACGGTCAACAAAGCGGGCGGCCACCACCCAGCTGATCGAGGCCGCGAGCGGAAACACACAAAAGCAGCGCGCCGAGTCTTCTCCCAGATCAGATAAGCACATTGTTTTCGGCTTTGTCACGCTAACCCAGATGAACGGAATATGCCGACGTAACTCCAGATCAAGCGGCCACAATTTCGGACCATTCACGGAATGCCTTGGCGCGGGTTTGATGGAGTGTTTGGGCGGAGACCAGATGGCGCTGCAAATTGAATTGGTTGTAGATAGCATCGTGAACAGACAGAAATCGCTGTATTGATCCGGGTGATTTGAACCGTCCCTTTCGCCGCTCTCGTCATCGCCTTGGCACCCGCTTGTCTTATGATTTGAGTTGTTCCTGTGCGACGCTGGAACGGCTGTCCGGCACAGCATTTATACTGGGCAGCGGCGCCCAGTTGATCCCAAGGACGCCCTCCGGCTACGTCGCAGGCTCGGACTATAGGAAGGACGGTCAAGCGGCAGGATATTAAATGACTGAGAACTGGCGGCGCTTTCAGTCTTTTGCGGGTAATGACAACATTATCTTTGGCGCGCGTTTGGTCCTAATTTCCCTAGTCCGCAATCAGACAACGCTGCCTTCATAGTCGTCGGCGGGGCGCTGAACCCAGGTGACATCCATGCCGACCTGTGCGGCCGAGAGGAGGTTCATGACGGGACAGCGGAATTCGACATTCTTGCGCAATTGCTGGAAACGGGCATCGCTTTCATCGCTGTAAACCGTGATATCCAGTTTTGCCGTTTCAAAATATGGGCGGATCCCGGGGACGCCTTTTGGGCCGCGCACGTCGATCTGGCTTTCGCAGGCGAAATCGACGCCCGCGTAGTTGAACTTCATCGCTGTTGCCACGCCGTTGATGATTACGCCGTCACAACCGACCAATGCGATCAGCACTGTCTCTAGCGGGCTTGGTGCCGTGTTGGTGCCGCCAAGAGAGGCAGGCTCATCGGTATAAACAGGGTCAAAATCGCGAACCTGGATCTTAGTTCGGGTGCCCGCAGCGTTGGTCGCCTTGACGTGGCGGATACCGATCTTCTTGGTCACGGGATCGATGGAAGGTTCGATGATATCTGGGTCGATCATGATCAGTCCTTTGAGTTAGCTGAGGCCGGTGAAGGCGCCGACGGGCGCATCGCCACGCAAGACATCGAAAAGCAGCCTCACGATGCCAAAGACAACCGTGCCGTATATGATCCCGGGAACCGGTCGCATTCCTGCGCGGACAAATAGCATCCAAAGGATCAGCGCGACGGTCGGGATGGTGAAGCCGATGGCCCAAAGCGCGACGCCATAGCCGATCAGCACAAGCAGGACAGCAGGTTCCTTGAACTCTCTATCCGTCGATGGGGCATAGTCGCGGATCGCCCGGAACAACAGCCAAAGCGCAAGCGGAAGGCCAGGCAGAAGCGCAAGTGACGGCATCAGACGTGACGAGGCGTTGAAGGTTGTCATCTCGTAAATTGCATAGGCGAACGCGACCGACACCGCGGCGGCAAGGATCATAGAGACAGTCTTGTGATCTTCAGGGTCGGGTAAGTCCAGCGCCTCGGCCGCAACATCGACGTGCCGCGCGCCTCGGCTGCGCCACCACCGGTAAAGGTTCAGCAGCATAGGGATCAGAACGAAAGAGCCGATGATCAGCACGCCGGGGCGCAGCAGCCAGGACCAACCGTGGAGCTGGTTGGCAAGCCAGAAGTACTGCTCCATCGGGCCGGCCAGAACGAAGCCAACAAGGGCCGGCGCACGTGGCCATTGCGCATGTTTCATCATCCAGCCGAGTGTTCCGAGCGCAAACAGCATGAAAATATCGCCCATGGTGCTAGTCGCCTGATAGGCTCCGACGACCATGATCAGGATAAGTGGTGCGGCGATGATACCGAAGGGAATGCGGGTCAGTCGCGCCAGCATCGGCGTAATCGCAAAGCAGAGCGCCGCACCGACGACAGACGACAGGGCCACCGACCAAACGATCAGGAACATCAGGTCGGGGTTCTGCGTGATCATGCGCGGCCCTGGATAATAGCCGAATGAGAAAAGCGCCCCTAGAAAAATCGCTGCCGCGGGTCCGCCGGGAACGCTGAACAGGAGCGTCGGAACAAGATCAGAGATTACTGTGGCATTGTTTGCGCCCTCGGAGGCGGCGATGCCGCGGATTTCGCCCTTGCCAAATTTCGATTTGTCCTTGGTCGAGCGGATAGCATGCCCATAGGCCACCCAGGTCGAAGCAGAGGCGCCAACCGCGGGAACGAAGCCGCCAAATACTCCAATGAGGGACGCCCGCAGCACCAGCCAGCGGTTCTTCCAGAAGTCGCGAAAACCCTCGCCCCAGTTACTGACGGTAATCGGGATATGCGAGATGCCACCACCTGCGGCCAGCATGGAAATTGCTTCGGCCACGCCGAACAGTCCAAGGGCCACGATGGTCAGCGAAAACCCATCCAGCAGATAGACCTGCCCGAAGGTGAACCTAAAATCCGCCGCTGCTGAGGCCGGGCCAACCACCCCCAGAAACAGACCAAGACAGGCAGAGGCCACGCCCTTGGCCAAATCCTTGCCAATCATGGACGACGCAAAGAATAAGCCCACAAGGGCGAACATGAATAACTCGGGCGTGCCAAGCATCAAAACGATAGGACCCGCAACTGGGATGGCTACCAGTAGGATCAGCGCGCCCATCAGCCCGCCAACCATCGAGCTTAAAAACCCCACCCCAAGGGCGCGTGCCGCCTGTCCCTGTTTGGCCAGTGCATGGCCCTCGATAGCAGTCGGCGCCGATGCCGGAGAACCGGGTGCGCCCAAAAGTACCGATGTGATCGTATCGGACGTATAAACCACCGATACGGCGCCTAGCAGCATCGCAAGGCCGGAGAAATCATCGAGGTAATAGATGAACGGCAACAGGATCGAAACGGCTGCAACACCTCCAAGGCCGGGCAACATGCCAAAAACCATGCCCACAAACATACCGGCAAACAACGCCAAAAGTCGGATCGGGTCCAGCAGGGCGTCGAGCGCGGAAAACACGTGTTCCAGCATTAAGAGAGGTGCCTTTTCAAGCGGACATCAAACGACAAAGCCGCCTTTTGTCATGAAGAGGGGTGGCCGAGCATGACCCGGCCACCCCGAAGGATCATCAGAACTTCACGCCGAACTTTGTCGACAGCAGGTCCTTGAGATAGGTACGCACTTCGTCAGAAGGTGACAGAGCTGCTTTGATCGCGTTTTCCGTCGCCGGCCCCGCACTTAGCCGCGCGCCGTTGGTGACTTTCTGGCTTTCCGCCTGAAACTCAGGGTCGGCGTTGATGTCGGCCACGGCCTTGGCGAAAATGTCCAAGACCTCCTGCGGGGTGTCGGGCTTCATGTAGCCAGTCAGGCCGTAGGCATAGGTAACCGAAGCGACGCC
>NZ_CALJXO010000291.1:0-30098 GCF_937988555.1 uncultured Boseongicola sp.
GATATGGCACGTCGCGCGGCGGATTGGCCAGGATCAACTTGGGTTGGTTGCAGCGGGTGTCGCCTTTTATGCCCTTCTCGCAGTCTTTCCGGCAATCGCTGCCCTGACCGCCCTTGCCGGGCTTTTCACCGAGGCCGAAGCCGTTGTCGTCCAGCTTCAATCGTTCACGCAATTCCTGCCAGATGAGGCAGCACTCATTCTATTGAACCAAGCCAACAAAGTCGCGGGCTCGTCTGACAGGGGTCTTTCGCTTGCGCTTTTCCTGGGTGTCGGTTTTTCGATCTACTTATCGACGCGCGCCACCACAAGTCTGATCTACGGCCTGAACATCGCGTTCAAAGAAAAAGAGAGCAGGGGGTTCGTTCTGTTCTGGGTTACCGTCATCTTATTGACAGCAACGCTTCTGTTTGGCGCGGTCACGCTTGCGCTTCTCCTTGTTGGCCTGCCAACGGCTCTGGCGTTCATTCCTGTGGATGTCGGCACAGAACAGATTCTTATAGCCTCACGTTGGATCCTCGTTGCCGTCGTGGTGATCGCGGGAATGTCGATCCTGTATCGTTGGGGCCCCGCGCGCGGGTCTGCACATTGGCGATGGCTGACGCCCGGGACGGTGGTTTCAAGCCTCTTTTGGTTCCTTGGGACCATCGGGTTCACCATTTATGTGGCGAATTTCGGCAACTACAACCAAACCTTCGGCAGTCTTGGTGGCGTCATCATTCTGCTGACATGGCTTTGGCTGTCGGCCTTCATCGTGCTTCTGGGCGCGCTTCTTGATGCTGAAGTGAATGCGCAACTCAAGGTGTCGGAAGCGGAAACACTCCCCTAACGCTGTCCGGTCCCCTGCAGAACTCCGTGCTCCATTGCGTATCGCGTTAACCCGGCTGTCGAGCTGATCCCAAGCTTGCGTTTGATTTTCTTGCGGTGTGTCTCGATCGTGTGGATCGAAATATTCAGTTTCTCGGCCAGTTCGCGGTTCGACTTGCCCTGCGCCAATTGTAAAAGCACCGTCTGCTCGCGTGTTCACCAAAAGCCCGGCGACGAAAACAAGCATCAATGCTGCCGCGGTAATCGCGCCAATATAGATAAAGGTGCGCTTGATACGCTGCTCAACACCCGCACGCGAGTGGCGACCGTCGCGCGGATATCAACAATGAAGATGCCGGTCCCAAGCGCCCACTGCCAATTCTGAAGGCCGATCACATCGGTACCCATCTCGGCCTGTTCACCGGTCGTCGGTTTGAACCACAGATGGCTGTGATACTCGCCGCCCCAGCGTGCCTGGCGAATGAACTCCGAGGTGATCGACACATCGTTGATGTCACGAAGCCCGATCCAGTTTTGGTTGATCGGCTGCGTCTGGCGCGGCACCACAAGGTTCCGCCCGTCATAGTCGACCACAAAGAAATGGCCGTCTTGACCATAGATCATCGCGGCCAGCGTCTGCATCACTTCGCGTTTGGCGTCTTCATCACCGGGCGAGGCATTGCCGTAAGTCGCTCCGATCGCTGTCCGCGCGATCGAGAATAATTGCGAATCTCTTCTTGCGACAAGCCAAAAACGGTGGCGGTTTGTCCTCAAACCGACCGCTAATCGTCCAACTTGGTCAAAATATCACCGGAACTGGGTATTTTACTTTCAAAGAGGCAGGTCTAATGTCGATGATACTGTAAAGTTCCGTCTGCCCGCTGGGTGGACTATTTCTCATGGGAGGAGATAACCACATGGATCGTCGTTCATTTCTAAAGAACACGGCTCTCGGCGGCACTGCCGCCGCTGCGACAACAGCCCTTGCCGCTCCGGCATACGCACAGGGCAAGCGCACACTGACACTTGTCACCACATGGGGCCGCGGCCTTGCTGGTGTGCACGATGCGGCACAGCGCACTGCTGACTCGATCACTGCCATGTCTGACGGCATGCTCACAGTTGACTTGAAAGCTGCTGGCGAACTCGTCGGTGCGTTTGAAGTCTTTGACGCTGTGACCTCTGGTCAGGCCGATATGTATCATGGTGCAGATTACTACTTCGTCAACCAGCATCCTGGCTATGCTTTCTTCACTGCTGTTCCGTTCGGCATGACCGCACAGGAACTGGTAAACTGGTATTACCACGATGGCGGCATGGAACTCCACGACGAGCTTGGTTCGATCTTCGGTCTGAAGTCGTTCCTCTCTGGCAACACTGGCGCACAGGCGGGCGGTTGGTTCTCCAAAGAGATCACCAGTCCAGAAGACTTCCAGGGTCTTAAGTTCCGCATGCCAGGTCTTGGCGGCGCAGCTCTTGGTAAAATGGGTGCGTCTGTTCAGAACCTTCCGGGTGCTGAAGTGTACCAGGCCCTTGCTTCTGGCGCCATCGACGGCACTGAGTGGATCGGCCCATGGGCTGACGAAAAAGCCGGTTTCCAGGAGATCACAAAGATCTACTATACCGCTGGTTTCCACGAGCCGGGCGCGGGTCTGTCGCTTGCAACGAACCGCGATGTCTTCGACAGCCTGTCACCAGCGCACCAGAAGATCATCGAGATCGCTGCGGGTGAATCGCACCAGTGGAACCTTGCACAGTTCCTCTCCAACAATGGTGCAGCACTTCAGCGTCTCCAGTCCGGCGGCGTAACAGTGCGCGAATTCCCGGACTCGGTTTGGGATGCGATGGGTGTCGCGTCCCGCGCCGTTATCGATGAGAACATGGGCGACGAGCTGTTCAAGAAAATCCACGACAGCGCAATGACTTCGATGAAGTCGTCGTCGGGTTGGCTGACACGGTCCGAGGGTGTGTATCGCACCCAGCGTGACCGCATTCTTGGCTAGTCGCTGACAAGTGACATTGGAGGGCCCTTGCATTGGGCCCTCTGATCTACTTTCCTACCTTCAATAATAACGAACCGGGGGACGGTGCCGTGGTCGAAGGTATCATCTGGTTTTTCCAGAATATCGCACTGGCGTTCTACAACTTTTCATACGCATTGACCCATCCCGGATTATGGTTGGACTGGTCCGATAAAGAAGCGCTCATGCGTTTCATTTATTACGGGGGCTCTGTCGAGTTTTTCTTTGTCATTTTCACCGCCTTCCTGGTTTTTACCGGTATCGGCATGTGGAAAAACCACCTGATGTGGGGCGCCGTGCGCATCATGGAAGGCATCGCCAACGGGGTGGGGCGTATCTTTGCGTGGGCCGGGCTTTTGATGGTGCTGCAACAGATCATCATCATATTCATGCAGCGCGTGTTCGCGGCCTCTGAGATATCGATCGGCTTTGGCAAAGCCCTGACCTTCGACGTCAGCTGGTGGGCTGAAGAGCTTAAGTTTTACAATGCCTTGGTCGTCACTCTTTGCGTGACTTATACCTTCGTGCAAGGCGGCCATGTCCGCGTTGACCTAGTTTATTCCGCCGTAAAGTTCCGCACCAAACGTGCCATCGACATGTTTGGCTCGCTGTTCTTTATGATGCCCGTGGCAATCATCACATGGATGTACGGTTGGTACTTCCTGTGGCGCCATCTCGTCGTGCCAAACCCGTCGGCTTCGGACTCGCTTGAGCGTCTTTTGCAAAAGTCGCGCGCCTTGCGCTGGAACGTCGAGACCATCGGCTTTAGCCCAAACGGCTTCAACGGATACTTTCTCTTTAAGGTGCTTTTGCTCGCCTATGCTGGCCTCGTGTTCCTGCAAGCCATCGCGTTTTTCTATCGCTCGTATCTTGAGTGGAAAGAAGGCGAAGCAAGCGAAGGCAAATACCTCGACAAAGACGAGCTTGGCGATGAAGACGCCGAACTTGCCGCGAATATTCATTAAGGGGCCGATAGATGTTTCTTGGACTAGACGGCGTCGAGATCGGCCTTCTGATCGTGTTTCTTTGCCTCTTCGGCGGCATTCTATCGGGCTTCCCAGTGGCCTTCGCTATCGGTGGCTCTGCGATCATTTCGTTCGGGATCATCGCGGGTCTCGACAGCGCCGGCCTGCTTATCCATCAGGCTATCGATACGGGATCGTCGGACTACGCAGATCTGATTGCTGAAGGTGTAAGAACCGATGCGATATCCGTCTTCCGATACCCGGACCTAGAACGCATAGGCGAGCCTGTGTTCCCGCAAGGCTGGGAAGTCGCTCTGGACCGCAACCTATCCTTCGTTGTGAACCGAATGAACGAACGCGTGCTGGCGGGGCAATCCATTGAAACGCTTCTTGCGGTTTTGATGTTCGTTTTGATGGGCATCACGCTTGAGCGATCAAAGATCGCCAACGATCTTCTTTTGACAATGGCGCGTGTCTTCGGCCCCCTTCCGGGCGGCTTGGCAGTATCCATTGTTGTTGTGGGCGCATTCCTTGCAGCCTCGACCGGGATCGTCGGTGCGACCGTGGTGACGATGGGCCTTCTGGCCTTGCCGACGATGCTTCGCAATAACTACTCGCCGGAACTGGCGACAGGGGTTATCGCGGCGTCCGGAACGCTTGGGCAAATCATTCCGCCGTCCATTGTGATTGTGCTTCTGGGCACCTTGGCCGGGGACCTCTATTCTGCGGCGCAAGAAGAACGCGCGCAGCTGGCGGGATGCTCGGACGCACTCACTTACCTTGGCGAGCCTGCCGTTGTTTCGGTTGGCACACTCTTTCAGGCGGCCCTTTTGCCGGGAATCATGTTAGCCGTTCTCTACGCGCTTTACGCCTTCGGATTTGCGCTGCTGAACCCATCGAAAGCACCTGCGGTTGAGCTTGGCACCACCAACAGCGAAGTCATCACGCGCGGCGAAAGCCTGACGTGGTTTCTTGGCGTGCCAGCGGCCTTGATCGGCGGTTTGATCCTGTTGTCATCGGCAGGGATCATCGGCAATCAGAACGTGGCCGTCGACAGCTTCTCGCAAGCAGGCCAAACAGCGAGCCTCAGAACCAACGTGACGCCTGAATGCCAGGCTTCGATGATTGACCTGCACGGGCAGGAAACCTGGGACGCTGCCATCTCCGAACAACAGGCCATCGATGCGGCGGGCGGTGTGGTGCAAGCAGTTCAGCTTACCGATGAGCAGCGCGTTGAGCAGCTTGCAATTAACATCGAAGACGCCGCTCCAATTGGAACAGGCATCGCGATCGGTCTTGTGTTGCTGGCGCTGATCCTGACGACAGCACGCGGAATCTCTCCGTCATCAGACCCGCGTCCTCTTTGGATCGGTCTTGGAGCGTTGGTCCTCGGGCTCTTAGTAGATGCGCTCTTTATCTCGCCGATCTCCTCTCCGGGTCTGACCGTGGTCATGCTGGCGCTGCCACTGATCGTGGCGTTCTGGGCTTGCCGTTATGGCTTCGAGCTTTTGACGCAAAACGAACTTTTACGCGTTGTTTTCCCGCCACTTATTCTGATCGTGGCGGTGCTTGGCTCGATCCTTGGCGGTATTACCAATCCGACACCAGCGGCCGCCCTTGGGGCAGGTGGAGCGATTATGCTGGCCGCTTACCGCAAGCTGCGCGATGAAGGAAAGTCAGGCAAAATCATCATCATGTCGACCTTCGCTGTGATCATCATGATCCTTGTCGGTGTGAATTTTGACCTTCGCATCACCCAATCCGTGGTTGGCTTTGAAAATTGGGTGGCCTTTATCGTGGCCAAGGGCGCCTATCTTTATGCGCTGTTTGGCCTGTTGTTTGGTTGCTGGACCCTGTTCCGCTCGGGCGTTCTAAGCCCCGTTGTGCGCGAAACCGCAAAAGTGACTTCGATGGTCTTCACCATCCTGATCGGCTCGCAACTTTTGAACCTTGTGGTGATCTCCTTTGGTGGCGAGCATTACATCCAGCAATTCCTCAGAAGCTTCGACAACGAGATCAGGGTCTTCCTGATGGTGATGTTGGTGTTGTTTGTCCTTGGCTTCGTGCTCGACTTCCTCGAAATCATCTACATCGTCGTGCCCATCGTCGGTCCAGTTATTTATGGCGGTACCTTCGATCCGAAATGGGTGACGATCATGATCGCAGTCAACCTTCAGACATCGTTCCTGACCCCGCCCTTTGGCTTCGCGCTCTTTTATTTGCGCGGGGTGGCACCGCCCGAGGTCACGACGCAGCACATCTATCGAGGGGTCATCCCTTTCGTGCTGATCCAGGTGCTCGGTTTGGCAATTTTGTGGTTCTTCCCAAGTGTGGTCACGATCATTCCGGACCTGATCCCGAACTGAACTTGACAAACCGCGCCATTGAGGCGCGGTTTTTTCGTTCTGGCAGACACGCTGAAATGTCGGCCTTATCCCGCGAGTTCTGACAGATTTTCAGGAATCTTTAGGTCCGGGTCGGACGTGAGTCCGGCAGATTGATCCGCGCCACTTGCTCGGCGATCGGATCGGTCGACAAGGGATGGGTCTCGGATGAGTACTGATCCGGATCACCAATGTCGCGCCACTCACCGCGGTGATAGATTTCCAGCGACGAAAACTTTGCCTTGTATCCCATCTTCGATGATCCGGGCACCCAATAGCCAAGGTAAACATATGGAAGCCCGGCGTCGCGGGCGATATCGATATGATCCATGATCACATAAGTGCCAAGGCTGGAGCCCGCATACTTTGGATCATAAAAACTGTAGACCATGCTCAGGCCATCATCGATGACATCCGTCAGACAGACCGCTGCAAGCTCTTTTTCGCCGTCCTCGTCTTTGCCGGTGTATTCAATAACCCGGCTACGGATCGGCGTTTCTTCGATCATCGCGGCGAACTCGAAAATGTCCATATCCGCCATACCACCGTCGGCATGTCGACTGTCCAGATAGGCACGAAAAAGCGCATATTGCGCTTCGGTGGCCCAGGGCGAGGTGGCTTCTCGGCGCAACTCCACGTTGCGTCGAATAGTTCTGCGTTGGCTCCGCGAGGGCTTGAAATCCGCCACCCGGATGCGCGCCGAAAGGCAGGCGGAACACTCGGCACAGGATGGACGATAGAGCACGTTCTGCGAACGTCTAAATCCTTGTTTCGAAAGTGTATCGTTGAGTTTTTCGGCGTATTCACCTTGGAGGGCGGTAAACAACTTCCGTTCCATCCGGCCCTCAAGATAAGGGCAGGGTTGGGGCGCAGTCACGTAAAACTGTGGCGCAATCGGAAGGGAATGACGCATGCGGTCGCCTGAATTATTTCGAAATCACGTTAGCAACTGCTTGGCTTTACGCCAATACCCTAATGTTGGTGAAATTACCTAGTGCGCATGTTCAAAAGCGCGGTCCCCAAAACCGTATCCGTCAGGCCCTGACGGCGTTCGCTCATCAGCATCATAACAATCGAGACAAGCTGTGCGGGAAACACCGCGACCGAGGCATAATACCCGGCTGTGTGTAGAAATGCTGTGCTGCTGTCGAAATCCTCGCCGTCAGCTTTGCGGAATTCAACCGACATCAGACGCATGCCGACAGTTGCCGAATGACGGGTGAGACCAATCCAGCGATAGATGAAGCCCACGAGAGCAAAGACAAGCGGTAGGACAAAAAGCGCGGTGAAAAGTGAAAAAACCGTCAGGACCGCTGTCATGGCCGAGATCAAAACAACGTCTACAATCCAAGCCATCAGGCGCTTTGAGACAACGTCTTCGAAGAACTCTGGCTGTGTTTCGGGATGAGGAAGGGGCATTGCTTTGGTCCTGATAGAGTGTTTCGAAAAGGAGGATGGGCCGCGTAAGTGCGGCCCATCATAAGGGGTTTAGGCGTCGACAGTCTCGCCATCGGTTTCGGGTTTGCGTTTATCACGATCTGCCATGAACTGATCAAACTCAGCCTTGTCTTTCGCATCGCGTAGACGTCCCAGGAATTGTTCGAAGTGATCCTGTTCGTCCTGAAGACGGCGCAGCGTGTCCGACTTGTAGGAATCGAACGCGGTGTTACCGCTGGATTTGAAATCGACATGGGCGTGGCGGGTGCGACGGGCGCAATTTCCGTTAAACAAGCGTTTGCTCCAGATCATATAGGCAAGAAGCGCAAGGCCGATGGGCCAGACAAAGATGAATCCAAGTACCATAGCAGCGATCCAGGCGCCTTTTCCGCGATCGTCAAGCCATTGCTCGGTCCGGGAATACCAGGAGCCGCGGTGGGCAGGGGCTGCGTGTAAAGTGGCGGTGGTCATCTGATGTGCTCCAATGCATGTGTTTCAGTTAATGTGAATGCTCTTCACATCACACATATCGGTGAGCATCCGCCCGGGTTCAAGAGAGCATGTAAATGTTTTTTACATTAAGTTGATATACTGAATAAAACCAAATACTTGCGAGTTAAAATTTTGCGTAGTTCCTGCGGGTGGATCGGCAATACTTGGTATCGAGTGCCTGCGGCAGCACAGACAAAATCGAATTTAAGCAGTGCTGAGTCGAAAACCGCCTTGGGCGTGCTCAGGTGGCCGACCGGAGCGACGCCACCAATCGCAAACCCGGTTTGAGTGCCCACAAACGTTGCATCGGCACGGCCAAGTCGTTCACCCGCGGCGACGGCGGCTTTGCTTGGGTTGACGCGGTTCCCCGCGGCTGGAATGAACAAAATAACTTGACCCGGACCTCACTGCGAAAAGTGATCGACTTTGTAATTTGATTGATCTCGCAGTTCGCCTCTTATGGGGCTGCGGCTGTGCTCCGGGTTTCATTCGGCGTGTTCAGGATCGCGGCCTCCAATGCGGTGCGACACGTTTTACACTCCTGCTCATAGCATCCTCGTTCGGTGCGATGTTCGAGTGGGAAAAGCCGTTTCCGCCGTGTTTCGGAAATTGCGAACTATGTAGATCAAAATACACTGACGTTGCGAGCCTTGACCGCAACGCGGGCGCGGGCTTTGGTCGGCGCATGACACTCGCACAGCATATAACCCGTCTGCCCATTCCTCATGATCGCGAACGGGCACAGGATGCGTTGGTTGGTCTTGGGCTATCCAAGGGGCCGCTGGTCGACTTGATTTCTGGGGCGGCCGGGTCATCGCCATATTTGGCAGATTTGATTCGTCGCGAGGGTGCGTGGCTCGTTGATGCGGTTCAAAAGGCGCCTAAAACTGTGCGTTCTGAGCTTATGGTGGCAACTCACAGTGCCCAAGACAGCAGCCTTGCGGTCGAATTACGTCGTTTGAAACGGCGTGTTGCCCTTTATACCGCGCTTGCTGATCTTGGCGGCATCTGGACGCTTGAGGATGTCACTGGCCTGTTAACTGATTTTGCAGCGGAGGCGACGGATCGTGCGTTGAAGGCGGCTGTGACGACGGAAATTCGCCGTGGCAAACTGCCTGGACAGTCAGAAGACGATATTGCGACGGCTGGCGGTCTGTCGGTCTTAGCGATGGGTAAAATGGGTGCAGGAGAGCTCAACTATAGCTCTGACATTGACCTGATCTGCCTCTATGACGAAACCCGCTTTGATCCTGATGACTACGCCGAAGCGCGCGCCAGTTTTGTGCGGGCGGTGCGCCGGATGACACAAACCCTGAGCGAGCGCACGGCAGAAGGATACGTGTTTCGCACCGACCTTAGGTTACGCCCGGATGCTTCTGTCACCCCCGTTGCCATCTCAATGGAAGCGGCCGAGCGGTATTACGAAGCCCTTGGGCGCACGTGGGAGCGGGCTGCCTATATCAAAGCTCACCCGGCAGCGGGGGACATCGCCGCGGGCTCGCGGTTCCTAAAGGCCCTTCGTCCGTTCGTATGGCGGCGTCATCTTGATTTTGCGGCCATTCAGGACGCTCATGACATGCGATTGCGCATTCGCGATCACAAGGGGCTTCATAAGTCCGCCTCGCATCTCGGTCATGATCTGAAACTCGGGCAAGGCGGTATTCGGGAGATCGAATTTTTCACCCAGACACGCCAGCTTATCGCGGGTGGCCGCGATCCGGAACTGCGGGTTCGTGGGACGGTCGAGGGGCTTGCCGTCTTGGCGGCTAAAAACTGGATCGGATCGGACGACGCCAAGCAACTCACAACCGATTATCGGGCGTTGCGCGAGACCGAGCACCGCGTGCAGATGATCGCCGATCAACAGACCCACTGCCTGCCAACAACCGCAGACGATTTCCAACGGCTTGCTTGTCTTGCGGGGCAGGACAGCCAGGAGTATGCGAAATTCTTGGAAGATATGTTCGCGCGGGTGCATCATCTGACGGAGGGATTCTTTGCGCCAGACAAGCAGCCGCGAGCTTCGCAGACCGATGCTAAACGTGTTGCTTTCAATGCGGAGATTACGGCGCGTTGGCCTGGGTATCCTGCCCTGAGATCTAAGCGGGCCGTCGAGATGTTTAAGCGTATGGAGCCGGTGCTTTTAGAGCGACTTGCGGCAACCGCACGGCCAGACGAAGCGTTGGTGCATTTCGACGGGTTCTTGTCGGGCTTGCCGTCTGGTGTGCAGTTGTTTGCTTTATTCGAGGCCAACCCGCAGCTTCTCGATCTGGTGGTGGATATTGTCGATACAGCGCCCGGGCTTGGACAGTATCTCGCGCGGAATTCTGTCGTTTTTGATGCAGTTATCGGCGGCGGGTTCTTTTCGGACTGGCCGGGAGCTGATGGGCTGGTAGCGGCATTGGAGCGAGAACTTCTCGAACTTGGAGACTATGAGGCGCGGCTTGATCGCGCGCGGGTTTGGGCGCGGGAATGGCATTTTCGGATCGGGGTGCATCATTTGCGCGGGGTCATTGATGCACAGACCGCAGGCCAGCAATACGCTGATTTGGCGACGGCCGCGGTACGCGCTTTGTGGCCCTATGTCGTCGATGGTTTCGCCAAAAAACACGGTACACAACCGGGTCGTGGTGCCGTCGTGATCGCCATGGGTTCGCTTGGGGGCGAGCGTCTTAACGCAGCATCAGATTTGGATCTGATTGTGGTCTATGATGCCGATGGCGTCGAGACCTCCGAAGGTCGCCGCCCCTTGGCTACGCGGGCCTATTATGCCCGACTGACCCAAGCTCTTGTGACGGCGATTTCTGCGCCCACCGCTGAGGGCCGTCTCTATGAAGTCGACATGCGGCTGCGACCTTCGGGTCGTCAGGGGCCGGTAGCAACCGGGTTTGCGGCGTTCCAAGCCTATCAAGAGACCGAAGCCTGGACATGGGAGCATCTGGCATTGACCCGCGCACGTGTGATTGTGGGGAATACTGCATTGGGTCAGGAAATCACTGATTTTCGTGCGCGCCTTTTGGCCGCGCCGCGGGATCGAGCCACCATCCTTTCTGATGTCGCCGCGATGCGGGCGCGACTTGCCATTGCCAAGCCAGGTGGCGCGGCGCTTGATATCAAAACAGGACCGGGGCGGCTTCAAGACATCGAGCTTTTTGCCCAAGCCGGAGCGCTGTTGGCGGGAACCGGGATGCGGTCGCTGAGCGATCAATTGCGCGCTGCGATTGATGTCTTCGCCTTGACAAGCATCGAGGCAAAAACGCTTCTGGATGCCGCACAGCTTTATTGGCAAGTTCAGTCGGCGGCGCGTTTGATCTCGAAGGACCCACTGACCACAGACGCCACCGGAGCAGGCGCAGGCGCGTTTTTGCTGCGCGATATTGGGATGGAGAGTGTGGCGGCCTTAAGCCGGGAAATTGCAAAAACCGCCGATCAGATTGCGGCGGTTATTGACAAGGCTGTCGGTCCACCCACTTCTGAAGCGTGACTGACCGACCCGGACTGCCTACGAGGTGCCGCTATGCCAAGACAAGACGACCCAGCCGACCCGCGCGGCCTGATCTACGAGAGCTACCGGATCGAGGGGATCGGAGAGCCCGAGTGCCGCTCGATCTTTCTCGATTGGGCAATCGGTGTGCCCATTGGTCACGATAGTAGCGAGTTTGTGCGCAAATTATTGGGGCGCTTTGGTGCGGAATTCCCCGAGCACCCTATGACAGGCGTGTTGAAGGCTGCCTTGGTGCCACCGGGGCACGAGGGACGGCGTGGTGGCGCGGCGGGACGACGACCCCGCGCCTAAAGTTCAGCGGCTTCCCGTGCGAGTGCCGTGATCCGCGCCCAGTCGTGGTCGACAACGGCGTCTTTAGGCGCAACCCACGACCCACCGACACAAATCGTGTTAGGAAGCGCGAGATATTCCGACGCATTTTTTAGACTGACCCCTCCGGTCGGACAAAACCGCACCTGCGGCATCGGGGCTCCGATTGCTTTCAGGGCTGGAACGCCGCCCGAAGCTTCTGCGGGGAAGAACTTTTGAATTGAAAAGCCGCGCTCAAGAAGTCTTAAGGCCTCTGTCGCGGTGGCGGCGCCGGGCAGTAAAGGCAACTCAGCATCAAGGGCTGCATCAATCAGACGATCGGTTGTTCCCGGTGTGACGCCAAATAGCGCACCAGCTTCTTTTGCAGCAACCACATCGGCGGGGGTCAAAAGCGTGCCCGCACCGACGACGCCGCCTTCGACCGCAGCCATTTCGCGAATCACATCCAGGGCAGCCGGGGTGCGAAGCGTCACCTCAAGGGCAGGCAGTCCGCCTGCGACCAGGGCCGTCGCCAACGCGGCGGCCAATGCTGCGTCTTCGACAACAAGGACCGGTACGACTGGGGCAAGTTGGCAAATCTCGGCGGCCTGAATACTACTTTCTTCGGGGGTCATATTTTATCTCCGTCTTTCAAGGATTGCCCGCGTTTAGGCGCAATTCTGTCGATGTCATAGGCGTTCGCTTAAACGACCGTGCCAGCGCCATCGGCGGCCAGCCCGCAACGGTCCCGGAAGGCCGTGAATAGCTCGCGCCCCAAGCCTTCCTGATTGTCAGAAAGGTCAGGTACAACCGGTGTGCGGCTTTCAAAGCCGTCCGCGAGGCAATCCAGTGTTCCCGAAACCGCATCGACCCGCACAAGGTCGCCGTCTTGCAGCTTGGCAATGGGGCCGCCATGTGCGCCTTCGGGCGACAGGTGGATAGCGGACGGCACCTTGCCACTTGCTCCGGACATGCGGCCATCGGTCACCAACGCAACCTTCAATCCCCGGGACAGCAGAACTGACAGGATTGGTGTCAGCGAGTGCAATTCGGGCATGCCATTTGCTTTTGGGCCTTGAAAACGGACCACAACCACGGTGTCGCCGGTGAATTCCCCGGCCTTGAAGGCCGCTTTCACGGCATCCTGCGTTTCAAAGATGCGGGCAGGGGCCTCGATCACCTGGTTCTCCGACGCGACGGCAGACACTTTCATGACTGAGCGGCCGAGATTGCCTTTAAGTTCGCGCAGTCCGCCGCTTGGCTTGAAGGGGTCGCCTGCGGGTCGAACGATCTTATCGTTGAGGCTTTCCTTCGGGCCTTCAACCCACGTCAAAGCACCGTCTCTTAGGGTTGGCTCGGTCGCATAAAGCCCAAGCCCATCTCCGGCAATTGTGCTTGTGTCTGGATGCAGCAGTCCGGCCCCAAGGAGTTCACCGATCAGGTAGGCGAGACCGCCCGCTGCATGGAAATGGTTCACGTCAGCAAGGCCATTTGGATAGACTTTCGCCATCTGCGGTGTGGCAGCAGAAAGATCGTTGAAGTCTTCAATATCAAGAATCACACCCGCAGCGCGTGCCATCGCGGGCAGGTGGATAACAAGGTTTGTCGACCCTCCCGTGGCCATCAGTCCCACGATCCCGTTCACAAAGGCCTTCTCATCGAGAATAGCTGAAACAGGTCGATAATCGTTCCCCTGTGCGGTGATTGCTGCGGCGCGCCGGGTAGCCTCGACGGTCAAAGCGTCCCGCAAAGGAGTTCCGGGATTGACGAAACTTGAGCCCGGCAGATGAAGCCCCATGAATTCCATCAGCATCTGGTTCGAATTCGCAGTTCCATAGAAGGTGCAGGTGCCTGGGCCGTGGTACGAGGCCATCTCGGCTTCCATCAGCTTGTCGCGACCCACTTCTCCGGCTGCGAATTGCTGGCGAACTTTGGCTTTTTCGTCGTTTGGGAGGCCTGAGATCATCGGTCCTGCCGGGACAAAGACGGCAGGGATATGTCCAAAGGTGGCGGCAGCAATGATCAGCCCTGGAACGATCTTATCGCAGACGCCGAGATACATGGCAGAATCAAAGGTGTTGTGGCTTAAAGCCACGCCCGCCGCCAAAGCAATCACATCGCGCGAGAAAAGGCTCAATTCCATCCCGGTCTGGCCCTGTGTAACCCCATCGCACATTGCGGGCACGCCTCCGGCAACCTGTGCCGTCGCGCCAACCAAACGAGCGGCCTCCTTGATCTGATCGGGATAGTCTTTGAACGGCTGGTGCGCTGACAGCATGTCGTTATATGCGGTCACAATCCCAATATTGGGCGCGCGATCATCCACTAACGCCGCCTTGTCGTCGCCCATGGCCGCAAAGGCGTGGGCTTGATTTCCACAAGTGAGGTGGCCACGTTTTACGCCATCGTCTTGCGCACGCGCGATTTTGTCGAGGTAGCCTCCGCGCGCGCGTCCGGATCGCGCAATGATCCGCTCGGTGACGCGATGCACCGTATTGTTCAAACCCATATCGGAGCCTCCTAAAGACAAGTCTGCAGCCTCATAGCACTCTTTGTTACCGCTAACAACGCAAAGTGGTGCGATCAGTTCGCCGCTATGTTGCGTCCGCATAACGGGTTTGTCGAAACGTGGCTTTTGGCGCCCGGACTTGAGGCCTAGGTGACTGTCGACAGCAAAATGAGGAATTCCCAATGTCTTACCAATCTAAATATGGCGAAATTGATCTGATGGCAGTCGAAATAGAAGCCCGCCGCTTGCGTGCCAATTGGGTACGTTCGTTACTGACAGGCCGCAAAGCGCGCTGATCTCTTTCGGTCCGGGTCCGTTCCCGTTAAAGGGGGCGGCATGAATATTGATCACCCCATCATCCGCCTGAAGCCCAAAACCGATGCGCGTCGTCTGAGACGCGGGTTTCCTTGGGTATACGACAATGAATTGGTCACAGATCGGCGCACGCGCGCGCTTGTCCCCGGTAGCCTCGCGCGGCTGGAAGACGCCGACCGCAATCCGATTGCGACGGTTGCAGTTAACCCAAATTCAAAAATATTTGGGCGTGTCTTAGATGCAGACCCAGGTGCCGAAATTGATCGCGCGTGGATGGCCAAGCGAATTGGGCGCGCCCTTAAGACGCGCAATGCGCTCTTCGATGCGCCGTATTATCGTCTGATCCATGCGGAAGCTGATGGCATGCCGGGTGTCATCGTCGACCGCTTTGGTGACGCTGCTGTCATCCAGCCCAACGCGGCTTGGGCTGACGTGCGACTTGAGGAACTGGCGGATGTTCTGGCAGAGGTCACGGGCGTCACGGCGATCGTCAAAAGTGGCACTGGACGGGCGCGGGGACTTGAAGGATTGGACGATGCGTCCGGATTGATCCGTGGAACTCTTTCCGAGTTGATTGCCGTGCCAATGAATGGCGCGATTTATATGGCAGATTTACTTAGCGGACAGAAAACCGGGTTGTACTACGACCAACGTCCGACCCATGCATTTGTCGCCCGACTCGCGCGCGATACCGACGTCTTGGATGTCTTTTCGCATGTCGGTGGATTTGCGCTTGCCGCCTTGGCGTCCGGGGCGACCTCAGCTTTGGCTGTCGATGGTTCGACTGCGGCGCTGACGCTCGCTGGGGCTGGCGCTAAGGCGTCCGGGGTGGCGGATCGGTTCGAAACAAACGCGTCGGATGCTTTTGAGGCGATGACATCACTTTCCGAAGAAGGCCGCTCGTTTGGGACGGTGGTCTGCGACCCGCCCGCCTTTGCGCCCCACAAACAGGCGCGGGATGCAGGTTTGCGAGCCTACGAGAAAGTGGCCCGCTTGGCTGCCGCACTGGTCGCAACCGACGGCACATTGACGCTGTGTTCGTGTTCGCATGCAGCAGAGATTGATCAGTTTCGGGCCGCGTCGTTGCGAGGGATCGGGCGGGCAGGGCGCGCCTGTCAAATCTTGCGTACCGGCTTTGCAGGCCCGGACCACCCCCAGCATCCGCATTTGGCGGAAAGCGGGTATCTCAAAGCGATCACGTTCCGGCTTTTGGGGTGAGAGTTCTTATCGACGCCTGTGTCCTCTATCCCACGGTGTTGCGGGAAATTGTGGTGAAAACAGCTTTTCGGGGTGCCTTTACCCCGCTTTGGTCCCCGCGCATTCTTGAGGAATGGCGGCGCGTGGCGCAAAAACGCGGTGAGGGTGAAATTGCTGATCTGGAGATTGATGGGATTAATGCACTTTTCCCGGGAGCGATTGTGCAACATTCATTCGAAACAGCGGCGCGATTGTCGTTGCCCGACCCCGATGACATCCATGTGCTGGCCGCTGCAATCGATGGCGCAGCGGATGAGCTTTTGACGATGAACCTAAAAGACTTTCCGACACGCACATTGGCACGCGACGATATCCAGTTGCGGGCGCCTGACACCTTCCTTTTGGAGATATTTCATAGTGATCCCAATATGCTGCGAGGGGTTCTTGAGGAAATCATGAACACGGCAGACAACCATGGAATTGATACGGCCAACCCGCGCGCCCTTTTGAAACGTGCGCGCCTGCCCAGACTTGGCAAAGCCGTCTATACGTCCTGACCGGGCGATAGCCAACGGGCTTCATTTGCCTCAATTGCGGCAATGCGCTCGGCGGTCTTGGGGTGGCTCATCAGCCAGACAGGTGCCGCGGCACCGTTTGCGCCAGTCAGCGTTTCCAGCTTTTTGAACAAGGACTTCTGCGGCGCGGTTCCAATCCCGGACTTTACCAGAAGAGCTGACGCATAAGCGTCAGCCTCGTACTCGTCCTTGCGCGAAAGACCAGCAGCCAAGAGTGACATCAGAAAATTCGCAACGAAAGCGCCGACGAACGGGATGTACCGCGACAGGATCATCGCTAAAGCGGTCCGCAGCGCGTTCTGACCCGAAAAATCAATCATCCGACGCCGTGAATGGCCAAGCGCCACATGTCCAAGCTCATGCGCGATCACGCTGGCCAGTTCCTCGGCGGTGACTTCGCCAGCTTTATACTTGCGGTAAAAGCCGCGTGTCAGAAAAATCCGTCCATCGGGGGCCGCCAATCCGTTCACCGGGTCAATTTCGTAGATGTTCACGCGGATACGCTTCAGATCAAGCGAAGCGGCCATCCGATCCATGAGGCCTTTCAAAACCGGATCCGCCAATTCTGTCGATTGCGAGTCAAGGGTGCGCTTGGTCCGCCAGACAGAAAAGCGATACATTACGAGGCCATACAGAAGGGCAATCAGGATTGGGGTAAACTTGATCATAGTCAATATATGGGGCGGGATACGGCGCGCGGCAATGACCGACCCTTTAGCCTAATCGCCGCATCCCTCGCATTAGCCCCTCAAGCGTCAAAGGCACCATACGATCTGCTCCGATAATCTCGCGGATCATGGTCGTGGACATGGTGTATTGCCAGTGCGTCTCGGGAACAGGATTGATCCATAAGCTATCGGGCCACTGTTCAAAGGCGCGGCGTAGCCAAGTTTCGCCTGGCTCTTTGTTCCAATGCTCGCTGGCCCCACCCGGAATTGCGATCTCGTAGGGCGACATGGCGGCGTCGCCCACAACAATGCATTTGTAGCCAGCACCGTAGGTATTCAGCACGTCCCACGTCGGGATCTGCGCGTTCCAGCGCCGGGTGTTGGCGCGCCAGACACCTTCGTAGAGACAATTGTGAAAGTAATAGTGTTCGAGGTGTTTGAATTCAGTTCGGGCGGCTGAGAACAGTTCCTCGACCAACTGCACGTGCGAATCCATAGATCCGCCAACATCAAGAAACAGCAGCACCTTCACTGCATTTCGACGCTCGGGGCGGGTTTTGACGTCGAGGTAGCCGTGTTCTGCGGTGGCGCGAATGGTACCATCAAGGTCCAACTCGTCATGCGCCCCGTCACGGGCCCATTGCCGTAATCTCCGCAGGGCCACTTTGATCGTTCGTGTGCCAATCTCGCGGGTATCGTCGAGGTCTTTGAAATCCCGCTTGTCCCAGACTTTGACGGCGCGTTGGTGGCGCGAGGCATCTTGCCCAATGCGAACACCCTCGGGGTTATACCCATAAGCCCCGAAGGGAGACGTTCCTGCCGTGCCGACCCATTTGGATCCACCTTGGTGGCGACCTTCTTGTTCTTTCAGGCGTTCTCGTAGGGTCTCCATCAGCTTGTCAAAGCCGCCCAAAGCTTCGATTTCGGCTTTTTCCTCTGCGCTCAAATGCTTTTCAGCCATCTTGCGTAGCCACTCTTCGGGCAGATCAAGCGCTTCGACGACGGCCTCAATCGGGATGATCTCAATCCCCTTGAAGCTTTCGGCAAAGGCCCGATCGTAGCGGTCAAGGTGCGCTTCGCTTTTCACCATGATGGTGCGGCCCAGATAGTAAAAGGCATCGACATCATAGGTCGCAAGGCCTGCGTCCAAGGCCTCGAGAAACCCAAGGAATTCCCGGAGCGTCACCGGCACGCCCGCGCGTCTCAGCGCATCAAAGAAGGGCAGAAACATCAGGTGATGATGCGTTCGATTACGATCGAAGCAACAACTCCGAGCAACATGAAGGCAATGCCGAAGCCTGCGCCGTATTGCGCCATATCAAGTCGATTTCCCTTTCGTTTTCGCGCGGCAGAGATGCCTAGAAGGAACCCAAGCACGGCGAAGGCAAAGATGATCATGAGGAGCTGTCCTGTCTGGTGCGCGGGCTAATGGCGCGAATTTCTGAAACGCGGGCGCGAATATCGGCTTCCGTGCCAAAGCCATAGCGCGCCCAACCAAGCGCGTCGATCTGTGCCGCGGCGGCTTGCGTCGGTCGGTCAAGCAGCGTCAAGGCTTCGGCTTTGATCAGCAATAAAAGCGAAAGCAGGGCCGCGTGTTCGGATTGCTTGACCGCATCGAGGTTGCGATTAACCAATCCAAGCGCCACATCGGCGCGGTCTGCTGACAATTGAAAGGCGGCTATTTGCATCGCGACGTGGGCTTCATGGATCGCGGTATCGGGTCGGTTTTGATATATCCGGCCCGCCGCAAGGAATGATCCCAGCGCTTGGTCCGGGTTGCTCGCGAGCAACAGCCGGCCCAGCACATAATGTGCGTAGGCAAGTCGGGTGTCCGTTGATCCGAACACGGTTCCAAGCGCGACCGCGCGGCGTGCGGCGTGCAGTCGGCGCGCGCGTGACTCTCCGAGATCGGTCGCTTTTGTAATGGCTTTGCGCCACTCTGGGTTCTCAGATGGTATCGGGGCGGTATTGGCCCTACCGCCCCGGCGATTGAGGCGCGAGAATATTGCGGGCAGGCGTGCCGCAACGGCGGCGCGGCGCATGCCGCTTTGCAGGTTTGGGTCGTAAGTGGCCCGCAACATAAGCATGTCATAGCCGGTCAGAACGGTATGGAAATTGTCATCGTTGAAGACCGATTGCGACAACCGATAAAGATCGTTCACGGGCCCCAAGGCTTGGGCGATCTCTTCGTGGAGGCAGTCACGGATTTCCTGCGGGCTTACATCTGCGGGCAGAAAGACGGCCATCTCGCGACGAACGCGCAAGCGGTTCCAAAACGTTTCGGGATCATTTCGGCGCGCACGGTATTCGCGCCAGCTCGAGACGTTGGGGCGCACGAAGCAGGCCGCGGATGGTGCGACACTTTGGATTTGGGCGCGGGACACGGGTTGAATCGTTATTTGTGCGTCGGTCCCGGCAGCCGCGCGGCGAATGTCGATCCGTGCTTCGCGGCGAAGGCGTTCCAAAAGGCGGTCGAGATCCGGACCAAGACTGCTTGGAGCCCGCCCAAGAACGCGAACTGTAATTGGGCCTTCGAATCGCGTGAACACGGGCATTGTTGCGCCATTTTCCAACGTAAATGTTAGTTCGATGAAGTCGCGGGCAAGTGCGGTGTTTGATAAGTCCGGCAAGCTGGGTGTCGCCGCGCCGAACGTATTCATCAGAGGCAATGTCAAAGGGATATGCGCCTGACGCGATGTCTGTTGTGTTCCACAGGCCGCAAGTAGTAGCGCTGCAACGAAGGGAAGGGCGCATCTCATAAAGGTCTCGTATACTTTATGAACGGCGACAAAGTCCCGACGCGGTCGTAGAGTTTGCGCGCTTGGGCGTTGAAATCTTGTGTGAGCCAATACACGGACGGAGCGTTAGCGATGTCTGCTTCAGAATAGACCGCTTCGATCAAGGCGCGTCCCACGCCTTGGCCGCGGACATTCGGATCTGCGTAAACGTCTTGCAAGTAACAGGTATTTTCAAGCTTCCAGCCATGACGGTGAAAAACGTAATGGGCAAGGCCAACTGGCTTTCCATCCACTTCGGCGATTAAGCCGTGGAAATCCTGCGGGTCATCCCCTAAGAGACGTTCGAAATAAGTGTCGTAAATTTCCGGCGAAAGCTCGGTCTGGTAAAACGCCAGATACGCACGCCACAAGCGCAGCCATTCGGGTTTGTCGGTGGCGGTTAAAGGGCGGACATTGGTCATGCGAGAAAAGCCAGCGATACGAGGGTCAAAATGGACGTCCAGACGGTCACCTGCATGATCGCGTCTGTGCGAACAGAATACAGAAGCGCCAGCGAAAAGGCCATGACACCCGCGGGGCCCGCGCTTGCGAGGACGAAGAGTGGTAACGTGACTGCGGGAGGCAGTAGCGTGTAAAGTAGGAATGCGATGGTTGCGGGAAAAATCACGCCTTTGATTGCGGAGATGACGTAGACCACGGGTTCGGGTTTCAGTGATGTAGCGGACAGAATGACACCCATTGCGAACAAAGCGATGGGCGAGGCGGCGTTACCGACAAAAGCGGTGAACGTGTCGATTGGGCCAGGAATTGCGACGCCGCCGGCAGAGAAGCCAAAGCCAAGCACCAGCGCCCATATAAGTGGCAGCTTCGCGATCCGCTCGGCGACAAGCGCAAAGCCCGCCCCGGCATCCAGCCCCTTTCGAGCTTCCAACGCGACCATTGTGCCGCCAAAGATCAGAATGGCGTCCATTATCACGATGGAAGCGACAGGAAGAGTGCCGGTGTCTCCGTAAAGGAATTTGGCGATTGGCAGGATGTAGTATGCATTGTTGGCAAAGACACCACAAAAGCCAAGCAGAAGGGATTCTGAGATACCCAGGTGAAAGGCCTTGCGTGCGATCAGATAGCCGATCGTGTACAGCACCGCTTGCGCGCTTGCGTAAAGAGCAAGGGCCGCAAGGTTGAAATCGGTGATCGGCGCAAAGGCGACGGCGCGAAAGACGAAGACCGGCAAAAGGAGGGTCATCGCGAAACGGTTCAACACACGTGCTTCGTCATCGCTCATCTTGCCTAAGCGACCGGCGAAAAACCCGATGAACAGGATTGCAAAGACCGGTAGAATTGGGTCGATCAGAACGCTTAGCATTCTAGCTGCGTCTGCGCGCGATAAACGCAAGACGCTCGAACAGGGCCACGTCTTGCTCGTTTTTCAACAACGCGCCATGGAGTTTGGGCAGCGCATCCGTGGCTTCGCGGCGCAAATCCTCGGGGTTAAGGTCTTCGGCAAGGATCAGTTTGAGCCAATCCAGCACTTCGCTTGTGGATGGTTTTTTCTTTAGACCCGGTGTGTCGCGGATTTCGTAAAACTGCGTGAGGGCCGTTGTGAGAAGTCTTTCTTTGATGCCGGGATAGTGGACATCGACGATGGCCTTCAGTGTGTCGATCTCGGGAAAGCGAATATAATGGAAAAAGCAACGACGTAGGAATGCATCCGGCAATTCCTTTTCGTTGTTCGAGGTAATGATGACGACGGGGCGGTTTTCAGCGCGCACAGTTTCGCCGGTCTCATAGACGTGGAATTCCATACGGTCGAGTTCTTGAAGCAGGTCGTTCGGAAATTCGATGTCGGCTTTGTCTATCTCGTCGATGAGCAAGACCACACGTTCAGGCGCCACGAACGCCTCCCAAAGTTTTCCGCGACGGATATAGGACGCGACATCGCCGACGCGATCATCGCCAAGCTGGCTGTCGCGCAATCGGCTGACCGCATCGTATTCGTAAAGGCCCTGCTGGGCGCGGGTTGTTGATTTCACATGCCACTCGATAATCGGCATGCCGATGGCGGACGCAACTTGGTGTGCAAGTTCGGTTTTTCCGGTACCGGGCTCGCCTTTGACGAGAAGCGGGCGTTCGAGCGTGATGGCGGCGTTTACAGCGACGGCCAGATCGTCGGAGGCTACATAGTCTTTCGTTCCGGTAAATTTCACGCGTATGTCCTTGACTATTTTCAACCTCTGGGCACGCACCGTAGCCCCGCCATCGTGCGGCGACAAGCATGAGGATCGTGTAGTGACAAGCGCTATTTGATGGGGTACACGCCGCGCAGAAACAACCAGTTGGTACGGCTGGGTCAGGTCGTCTACCCGTTGGAGAAGAGTCAAGATTATGACAAATAACAAGGGGAATGCATTGAAAGCCGAAGTTTTCCTTCCGGACGATTATACGCCCGCTGAAGACGAGCCATTCATGAATGAACGGCAAGTGGAGTACTTCAGACGTAAGCTGCTGAATTGGAAGTCCGAACTTATGGGCGACAGCAAGCTGACGATCGAGGGGCTTCAGGATTCAAGTCGCAACATCGCTGATATCGCAGACCGCGCGAGCGAAGAAACAGACCGGGCGCTTGAGCTAAGAACGCGGGATCGACAGCGTAAGTTGGTGTCAAAAATTGATGCCGCTTTGCGTCGCATTGAACACGGCGAATATGGGTATTGCGACGAGACCGGTGAACCTATCTCACTGAAGCGGCTTGATGCGCGTCCGATCGCGACGATGAGCCTTGAGGCGCAAGAGCGTCACGAGCGTCGTGAAAAAGTCCACCGCGACGACTAAAGATCGACGCCTAAGCGAATGAGAAAGTGCTGCGGTCCGTCCGTGGCGCTTTTTTCGTTACAAAGGGTCGGTTGTGAGCCGGGATGCGAACGTTAGACGTCGCGCAGTTTCATGCGCCCTGCGCGCCCGCCGCGCCGACCCGGCATATCGGCTGCGCGTGCTGGCAGGTCTTCCATGATGGCGCGCCGCGCCTCGGGAGACAGACGCGACCAGATCGTGATCTCATCTGCGGTGCGAGCGCATCCGACACATATTTTTGCGTCACTATGGATCATGCAAATATTGATGCACGGACTTTCGATCTCGTCACGTGTCCAAATGTCGTCGCTCATGGTCGGCTCGCTTCTAGGTGGGACAAACGGTCGAGCGCCCCTTGCAAAATGTAGGACGCCGCGACATGGTCGATCACTTCGGCGCGGCGTTTACGCGAGGTATCAGCCTCAAGCAAGGCCCGTTCGGCCGCGACAGTTGAAAGACGTTCGTCCCAGAAAGAAATCGGCAAGTCAGTCAACTTTTCAAGGTTGCGGGCAAAGGCGCGGGTCGATTGGCATCGCGGGCCTTCGCTGCCATCCATATTGAGTGGCAAGCCAAGCACAATGCCGGCAATGTTGCGGTCCTCGCAGATCTCCAAAAGCCGGGCCGCGTCTAAGCCGAACTTCTTGCGACGTATCGTTTCCAGCGGCGTTGCCACCTGCCGCATACCGTCACTAACCGCGACGCCGATAGTAACTGTGCCAAGATCTAGGCCGGCCAGCGCGCGCATTGGGGGGGTGGCTGCAAAAAAGGCGATTATATCGTCGGTGATCATTGTGCTATCCCAGCCTGCGCACTGGCGCGCGCGATCAATTCCAAGGCTGCGGCGTTGCCTGCAAAGACGCTTGAGGCCTCTGCGGCGATTGCGCGGGCACGTTGGGTGTCGCCAAGAACGCCAAGGGTCGAGATGAGGCGGGCCCAGTCTTCGGGTGGCCCCCCCTCGATGGCAAGACGATCGGCAAGGCGGCCTACCATGCCTTGGATCATTTCGGCGCGCTCTTGCGGGGTCATCTCGTCTGCGGCCTCGATGTCTTCCGGGCGGAGGGCAGGTAGTCCGGAGATCACGGGAAGCTTATAATTCGTCACACCCGCCGCGAAGGCCACGGCGAGGATTTCAGCGCGCACAACAGGAACCCAAGGCGCGTTGGGGGGACTGTCTTCGAGAAGCCGTGCCCAGATTGGGAACGCCCGATCCGCGCGGCCTGCCTGCGCTTCGACAAGACCGAGATAGTAGCGTGCTGCGCCATTTTCGGGCGCCTGGCGCAAAATATCGCGCAAAACGGCTTCGGCTTCGGGTGAGACATAGCCGCCTGCTGCGAAAACCATGATATCGATCAGCGTCAGGCGGTCAACGACAGTGGCACTATTGCCCTTTACCGCAACGATCTGTTCCTGCGCCTCGCGCGCTTGTGCGAAACGACCGATGCGAGCCTCGTATTGGGCAAGGAATGTCAGGCCCTGAATGTCATCGGGCCGCTCTGCTACCGCGCTGCGGAGTTGCGCCATCAGGGTCAGAAACGCTGGATCAGGCGCTTCGGGTTTTGGGAGCTGATCAACCACTTCCGCTTCGGCAGCAACTTGAGCCGGACGGTCTGCACGCGCGACCTCCAAGGCCGCAAGGCGCGCCTGCATTGGCATGTCGCCATAGCCGGGAGCACCAAGCCACGCGTAAGTCGCGATGCCACCAACCACAACAACAAGGGCTACGATTGCAATTCCGGGACCGCTTTGGCCCGTTTGGTCAAACTCACGGTCGCTGGAGCGATTGTCAGCTTCAAGAAGGCGGCGCGAGACTTCGATACGGACCGCTTCTGCCTCGGCCTCGGTCAGAATGCCGCGCGCAAGGTCGCGTTCCACCTCGGTCAGCTGATCCTTATAGACTGCGATGTCCGAATTGGCAGCAGTTACATCATGAAGCCTTGCCGCGCGCAGGGCCCCGATGAGCAGACTTGCGACGACAAGCGCCATTGCGACAGAGATTATCCAAAATAACATTCCCTTCACTTAATGTGCAAAACATCGGATCGGAAGGGATTTCGACCCCTGCGACAGTCGGTCTTGGGGGCAATTCTGGCTTCGTGTCGCGAAACAGCCAAGCCTTGCCGCTTGCTGCCTTCACATTTGTGCTATTTTTTACCAAGAAAGAACAATGCGTCGGACGCTCTCTGACGCCAAAGGGGTGATGCACTGATGAGCCGTTATTCCGTATTCGCTGTGGCGCGTGAAGCATTTCGCGACCATCAGGGCTGGACGCGTGCTTGGGGATCGCCTGAACCAAATCGCAAGTATGATGTGATCATCATCGGCGCGGGCGGACATGGGCTTGCGACGGCCTACTACCTTGGTAAAAATCACGGCATCCGCAATGTGGCGATTCTTGAGAAAGGATGGCTAGGTGGCGGGAATACCGGGCGCAATACGACCATCATCCGCTCGAACTATCTGCAAGACCCCTCGGCGGCGATTTATGAGAAGGCACGCAGCCTTTATGAGGACCTGAGCCAGGACCTTAATTACAACGTTATGTTCAGCCCGCGCGGTGTCATGATGCTGGCACAGACAGAACATGAAATTCGCGGCTACCGGCGGACCGCGCACGCCAATGCCCTTCAGGGCGTCACAACCGAGTTTATTGCCCCTGAGCGCGTGAAGCAGCTGTGCCCCATCATGGAAATACGCGGGCCGCGCTATCCGGTTCTGGGTGCGCTTTGGCAACCACGTGGCGGAACTGCGCGTCATGATGCGGTCGCCTGGGGCTATGCGCGCAAATGCTCTCAAATGGGCATGCACGTTATCCAGAAATGCGAAGTTACGGGTGTCAGGTCCGAAAGCGGCAAAGTCGTTGGAGTGTCAACATCGCGGGGCGATATCGACTGTGACAAGCTGGGCGTCGTTGTGGCGGGGCATTCCGGCCATGTCGCGGATATGGCCGGGTTCCGACTGCCGATTGACTCGGTGGCATTGCAGGCCTTGGTCAGTGAGCCGATCAAGCCGTGCATGGACGTGGTTGTCATGGCGAATACGGTTCATGGCTATATGAGCCAGTCCGACAAGGGCGAGATGGTCATAGGTGGCGGCACGGACGGGTATAACAACTTTACTCAGCGTGGATCGTTCCATCACATCGAGGAAACTGTACGCGCGTTGGTTGAGACGTTCCCGATGATCTCGCGATTGAAAATGCTGCGCCAGTGGGGCGGGATCGTGGATGTAACGGGGGACCGCTCGCCGATCCTGTCAAAAACGCCGCTTGAGAACTGCTTTATCAACTGTGGTTGGGGAACTGGTGGTTTTAAGGCGATCCCAGGATCGGGCTGGGGCATGGCGCAACTGATGGCGAGCGGACATTCGCCTTTAACCGAGGCTTTCGGTTTGGACCGCTTCAGCGAGGGGCGTTTTATTGATGAAAGCGTGGCGGCTGGGGTGGCGCACTAGTGGGGGCCTTCAGTATGACTTTCGCTTCCACCGCCGCCGGCTTTGTTGTCGGTGCTGTCGGGTTTAGGACACAAACCTTTCAGAGCGGCCCATGTGGCGCCAATCTCCAGAAGTGCGAGAGGCAGTATTTGCAAAGCGGGCTTCAACAACGCCGGCTACTTCCACGTCTTCCAGATCGGACCACCGCCCTTGGCGCGATTAGAGGTGCGGTCGGACTTGGTGTTCATGCCGCGCCAGACCGCGAAGATAGCGCCGCCAAGCAAAAGGGCGATTGGCATGATTTGGAAGACAGGTTTCATTCAAGGACCACCGTTGTCACTTCCGCTTGCGCGGAGAAAATTCGCATTCTTGAGGGCTTCGGAATCAATTGGATCCTTTTTCGCCGCTCAATAGGCTTGAAAAACTTGAATCTCTGCAAGAGCTTCGCGCAGCGCGGCTGGAAACGCGAAGGACTTCACTCATTGTACGCATGCTCCATGCATCGTTGCGAAACGTATATAGGGGCTCTTTGCGGTGCGCAAAGCCGTTCGGTGGAAAAACACTGTCTCAATCGCGTCAACGCGCCGATGCCTCAAAATGAATTCGTTGGCTTGAAGGCTGTGAACCGTACAATATCGGTTGGGGAGGACCAACAGGAGATTTCGATATGCAACGAGTCCTCAATCGGTTGCCAACCAGCGGGTCACTCCCCCGCCGCCGTGGGGCATTTGCGGGCTTTATTGTGGGTGCGGCAGTGCCTTTGCTTCTGGTTGGGCTTTTTATCGTTTCGCTGCGCGGCTACGCCAATACCGAGCAGCCGCAGCAGGTCTCTTCCAACTTCTAAACCGCTTTACCGGGGCGAGCTTGGCTTCTCTGCCCTGGCAGCCCTTTATCTTTATCCAAGTGCCGTCCGGTCGGGCGGCGCTTTTGATTGGTTTGAAAGACAGGTTGCGCCATGCTGATTCTGAAATGTCCCTACTGCGGCGTTGCCTGTGACGAGACCGAATTAGACGCCGGTGGGGAAGCGCATCTGACGCGCCACGGCCCCGGGTCCTCGGACAATGCGTTCGAGGAATACATGTTTATGCGGGAAAACCCACGCGGCGTTCATTTCGAGCGGTGGCGGCATGCCTATGGGTGTGGAAAGTGGTTCCATGCAGCCCGTAACACGTCGACGCTTGAAGTATTTGGAACATATTCTGCGCAAGTAATTGAGCCGCCGAAAGACATTCGTGAAGCGATTTCGGCCAAAGTGCCGGGTTGGCGCTGGAGGGACTTCGCATGAGTCATCGTCTTGAGACCGGCGGTCGCCTGATCGATCGGACTGTACCGCGCCAGTTTACTTTCAACGGTAAGACCATGCGGGGGTACGCGGGCGATACACTGGCCTCGGCTCTTCTTGGGCAGGGGCAGATGCTTGTTGGCCGTTCGTTCAAGTACCACCGCCCGCGCGGTATCGTTGCCAGCGGCGCGGAAGAACCAAATGCCCTTATGAGCCTTGGTACTGATAAAACATTCGAGCCAAATGCACGGGCTACGACGACTGAATTGTTCGATGGGCTGGCGGCAGAGAGCCAAAACCATTGGCCAAGCCTTGAGTTTGACATCGGCGAGATCAACGCAAAGCTATCGCGGTTTTTGCCGGCGGGATTCTATTATAAGATGTTCCTTTGGCCCAGGTCGTTCTGGAAGCATGTCTACGAGCCGATTATTCGCAAATCCGCTGGTCTTGGGCGGGCGCCCCGGCACCGGGACGCAGACCACTACGAGCATTTCAATGCCACGGTGGACGTTTTGATCGTTGGCGGCGGCATTGCCGGCCTTCAGGCGGCGAAAGCTGCCGGTGAAGTGGGTGCCGATGTGTTGTTAATTGAACAGACTGCCCATTGGGGTGGCCGGGCGCCGGTGGATGGCGCGGTGATTGATCGCGTTTCGGCGGATGAATGGGTGAGCACGACTTTGGCGACTCTTGAAGCCATGCCAAACGTGCGGCTGCGCATGCGCACTATGGGGGCGGGCGTTTATGACCACGGCTATGCCTTGGCCTACGAGCGCCTAACGGACCACGCGCCTGATCCCAGCCTACCGCGGCATCGCCTCTGGCGTATTCGCGCTGGGAGGATCGTGACTGCGACCGGAGCAATCGAGCGTCCCTTGTCCTTTGCTGGGAATGATTTGCCGGGGGTTATGTTGGCCTCCGCGGTGCGTGACTACGTGACGAATTATGCCGTGGCTCCGGGGCAGCGGACGGTTGTTGTGACGAACAATGACGATGGGTACCGCACGGCGTTGACGGTGCAAAACGCCGGTTTGGAGGCTGTAGTTCTGGACGCGAGATCTGGAGCGACTGGCCCCCTGGCAGAGGCCGCGCGCGCGGCCGGTATCCGCGTGATGACTGGGCGCGGAATTTCCAAAGTGACTGGGAAGGGCAAGGTCGAGGCTGTTGCTGTCTGCGATGTTCTGGGCGCGGGCGCCGTCCTTGAGGAACTTCAGGCGGATTGCGTCGCGATGGCGGGAGGTTGGTCTCCGGTCGTGCATCTTTGGTCCCATTGCGGTGGCAAGCTGACCTGGCAAGACGACGGCGCGCTCTTCAGACCTGACCCTAAGCGTGCACCAACCGGCGCAGACGGCGCGGCTTTTGTTCTGGCGGCTGGCACGGCCAATGGTGAGTTCACGACGGTTGACGTTTTGTCGGATGCTCAAAAAACGGGCGAGGCCGCGGCCATTCAGGTGGTGGCTTCGGGGAAGGCTGGTGCGGCTGCAACGGCGGATCCTGAAACCGTGCAGGCGATGCGCCCGGTTTGGACGATGCCCGAAAAGGCATCTTACGCGCTGCGTTCGAAGGCTTGGCTTGATTACCAGAACGATGTCAAAGTGACGGATGTTGAGTTGGCCGCACGCGAGGGGTTCGAAAGCGTTGAGCACGCAAAGCGGTACACGACGCTTGGAATGGCCACGGATCAGGGCAAACTGAGCAATATCAATGGCCTTGCAGTTCTTGCGGGTCAACTGGGGCAGGACATCCCGAAAGTCGGCACGACAACATTCCGCCCGCCATATCATCCGATCTCGATGGGCGCGATTGCGGGTGAAGCACGGGGCGATCTGTTCCAGCCGATCCGCAAAACGCCGATCCATGATTGGCACGACGCAAACGGTGCCCATTGGGAGCCGGTTGGCCATTGGCGTCGCCCCTATGCTTTTGTGAAAGAGGGCGAAGACATCCAAACGGCAGTGAACCGCGAGGTGCTGGCAACCCGCAATAGCGTGGGGCTTTTGGATGCTTCGACACTTGGCAAACTGGTCGTGAAAGGGCCAGATGCCGGGCGTTTCATGGATATGATGTACACGAATATGATGTCGACGCTGGCGGTGGGCAAATGCCGGTATGGTCTGATGTGTTCGGAGAACGGCTTTTTGTCGGATGACGGCGTGGTGGCCCGGATCGACGAAGACACTTGGCTTTGTCATACAACGACGGGCGGGGCTGATCGTATCCACGCGCATATGGAAGAATGGCTTCAGACTGAGTGGTGGAACTGGAAGGTTTACGTGGCCAATGTGACGGAACAATACGCTCAGATAGGCGTTGTGGGCCCGAAGGCGCGCGACGTGTTGATAAAGCTGGGCGGGATGGATTTGTCGAAGGACGGCTTGCCGTTCATGCAATGGGCTGAGGGCGCGCTCGGGCAGTTTTCAGCGCGTGTGTTCCGGATATCGTTTTCAGGGGAGTTGTCCTTTGAGATTGCGGTTCCCGCAAGTCAGGGGCGTGCGTTTTGGGATACCCTGTTGGAAGCCGGCGCGGAGTTTCGGATCACGCCATATGGCACCGAGGCTTTGCACATCATGCGCGCCGAAAAGGGCCTTATCATGATTGGCGACGAGACAGACGGCACGGTTATTCCGCAGGACTTGGGACTG
>NZ_CALJXO010000292.1:0-6551 GCF_937988555.1 uncultured Boseongicola sp.
GCCATTCCCCATTACCGCGAGTTTTTGTATGATTACCGCATTATGGACGAGAAATGATACGCAATTCCCATACCCTTGGCTTATTTCGAGACTGTGGCGATCCCGCCCGACCGGTCCTTGCTGGTCTTTGACCGCCACTTGCCGGAGTTTCGGTTCAACTGGCACTACCGCCCGGAGTTCGAGTTGAGCCTGACTGTCAACAGTCGCGGGATGCGTTTTGTCGGAGATCATGTCGGGCAATATGAAGACGGCTATCTTGTCCTAATCACCCCAAACTTACCGCATGCTTTCCAGTCGCAGCCCTGATCGGTGACGCGATGAACCACCGTGGCGTTGCATGCAGCTTCACCAGGCTGGCCATTCGCAGCAACAGCAAAATCCCAGTTTAGGTGAGCTCACAGAAGCGGAAAAGCTCCGGTTCATTGCCTCGTTCTGAGGCTTGAGCACCCGCGCGCCGCTTATCTAGTAACGTAAACAACTTGGGTCTGCGTCATGAGTATCCACTCAGTTCCGGAGGTCTGCCAGCCTCGGGTCACAATTGGCCTACAACCGACTTCGGCAAATCCAGCCTTGGAATAAAGAGCCCGAGCGCTCGCATTATTTGTTCGACACGCAAGCGCCATGCCCGCAGGTCCAGTCCTCCCCTTCAGGTGCGGTAATGAGGGTATTATCTTCATACGGACCAACTATTCTGCCTCGATAAGTCAAAAAATTTGCCAATACCTATTTTGCCCCTCTTATTCGGGGGCCTCTTTTATCTGCTTTCACAATATCATCAGGCGCACTAGGCATCCCTATCTTCGCTATTCCGGAAAAAAATCATGGCGCAAAAAGCCACCATTTATAAAGTTGAACTTTCCGTTTCCGATATGGATCGTCACTATTATGAGACCCATAAACTGACCGTTGCCAAGCATCCTTCGGAGACGGACGAACGGTTAATGGTGCGTATTCTCGCTTTTGCACTGAATGCCCATGAGCAATTGGAACTCACTAGGGGCCTTTCAACGGATGACGAGCCAGACATTTGGCAGAAAAGCCTGAGTGGCGAGCTTGAGTTGTGGGTCGCGTTGGGACTTCCGGGCGAGAAGATTGTTCGTCAAAGCTGTGGCAAAGCTAACGAGGTGATTGTCTATTGTTACGGCGGCAGGACGGCTGAGATGTGGTGGGAGAAGATCAAAAACAGCACCACCCGGTTTGATAACCTTCAGGTTATAAATTTTTCTGAGAAGGACACCAGCGAACTGGGAAAACAGGCAAGTCGCTCGATGAAGCTGCAGGTTAATATTCAGGACGGTGATGTGATGGTCAGTGTTGATGGTAGCATCGTTTATGTTACCCCGGTCAAATGGAAAGATGCTGATCACTGATCGTCAACCAGCTCACAATGCGCATAAGAGCCCAGAATGTAGAATACTGCGTAGGCGGTGAGATTGTAGTCACTACATGATGAACCTGTTAGCGGTCATCTGCAGAGGTTTGGCAAAAGGTCGCTACGACCGCAGAGCCGCTTGGGCCTTCTATTCTTTAAAGTTGTTCACGCTTACAGGCCCGCCGGACAGTTTAAGATGATTTGATGGGCGAGGATTTCTGGGTGACTTCAGGCTTTGCATTCGATGCGGTACTGGCGCAATCGCAAGCAGTCTCAGCGATAGGATTACCTCATACAGCATGGCTCTGCAGGTCATTGAACAGGGCGGGCTCGCCAGTCCAGTTTGTCAACAAAGCGATAGCAGCGGCCATGCGCTTGAGGCGCAACGCTCGCTGGAACTTGATGGACTTTTGAAGGCTGACCGATGGTGCCGACGGCATCCAAAAGGTCACTATAGCTTTGCGGCTTGAAACAAACATACTACCTCTCTCTCTCAGACAATGCACACACTTCACTTAACACATATTTATTATTGCATGTAATTCTGTCGCAACTCAGGCCGCGGGTCGGCTAACCGGACACTTTCCCGAGGTCGATAGTCAATGACCACCTAGGGCGGAGGGATATGCGGGACAAAGCTGCCGTTCAATACGGTATCACGGACGTCCGACATGCGGACGTCCGTGACGCATGTATTCTTGCGCGCTTCTGCCAAGATTTAGCTGAGACAACTTGCCTTCGGCCCAAACAGGACAGCCGGCATGGTTCCAGTACGACCGGCGTGTGGGCCCCGCCAAGTGTAATTTTGAGGCAATCACCGATCACACCTCACTAGGTATTTATGGACCCTTACTGTGTCTTTGGGCCAAAACCGACCTTTCGGCCGCAAAACGACCTCCTTGAGCCATTTCTGCTCGCCGCTGCCGTCTTCCACGAATGTGAGGGAATAATACCAGGTGACTGTCTTGAGGTCCGGACGCATTGCGTGACCGGCGCAGTCCATTCCAACGCACGCAAGATGCCGTGTTGCTTGATCGCCGCTGGATGTCGGGTACAGATAAATACCTTCGGAGCCCGAAAAAGCTGCAGCGCAATTTCCCTTGTACGGTCATTCGGGGGAAACTCGATAGATCAGTTTTATTCCGGTCGTATGCCACACCCGTTTTGGAGGTTAGGGGTTTGCGTTTCCGGCCCCTCAGAAGAGCTTTCACAGGTTCACATATGCGGATTCTTCGCGCACAGTGCGTGCGTCGCGCACCGCACAAATTGGAGGAATGTGGATGGTCGTTTCTTTGGGCAAAGGTCGCCACTCCTACAAACCGGTTACAGATTGGGCGAAGTTGCCGACGGACATAATGCTGGGCGACGTTGCTGGAATTGCCGTGGACAACAAAGACAGGGTTTACCTTTTCAACCGCGGCAGCAATCCCGTCGTGGTCCTGAACCAAAGAGGAGATGTGTTGTCGAAATGGGGCCAGGGGACCTTTGCGAACCCGCACGGGGCCTCGATCGGGCCCGACCAATGCATCTATCTGACCGATAATTTCGACCACACGGTGCGAAAGTTTACGCTGGATGGAAAGCTCCTTTTGCAAATTGGGACAGCCGGGGTGGGTTCTGGCTTTATGAGCGGCAAGCCCTTTTGCAAGTGCACGCATTCGGCAGTTTCACCGTCTGGCGATATCTTTGTGTCAGATGGATATCAAAACGCCTGTATCCACAAGTTTGACCCCAAGGGCAGATTGTTGAAAAGCTGGGGAACGCCGGGAACAGGACCTGGAGAGTTTAATCTTCCCCATAACATTTGCTGCGACGCCGATGGCTGGATCTACGTCGCGGACCGGGAAAATTCTCGGGTCCAGATATTTGATGAAAATGGCCGGTATGAGACACAGATCAACAACATGCACAGGCCCAGTGGATTGGCGATCACGCCCGGCTCTTGCCCAGACTGTATCGTTGGTGAGTTGGCCTCGTACCTGACGGTCAACCGAGAGTTCCCAAATCTTGGCCCGTTTGTCAGCGTTTTTGATCAACAGAGCAATTTGCTTTCACGGCTTGATGCACAGCAGGGACCGGGTCTGGGTCCGGGTCAATTTCTGTCGCCACACAGCATCGCCTATGACAGCACTGGTGATCTTTATATAGGCGATGTTGTGGACGCGGATTGGGCGCAGGTGATGGGCGATTCTGAGAAACCCGGTCAACCAAGAAGGTTTCAGAAATTCAAACGGGTTGAGAACGCGCAGAGTGAGAGCGAATTAACGCCATTGCAGAGGTGAGGGCGTAGCGCGCTTCAGCCTCTTGGATAGCATCAAATCTGGCGTTCTCGTTTCGGCAGACCGCGGTCTTAAAAAGCCCCTCGGCATTCCTGAGCTGCTTAAAGAACAGAATGCTTGTGTCGATATCTTGGTTTGAAAAATTCAGGATCGGCAACACGCCTTCAAACAGCGCGCGCGCCGCATTGTGATCCCCGCTTTCATAGTGCGTATATATCGCGACATAGACATTTTCCATGCCGGTCGGAATGAACGCGTTCACCCCACGCGCCATTGCGTCCATCAACTGTGTTACGGCCCAGCCACCGCAAACGTTCAGCGCATTATTCGTGGCTTGCAGAACTGCTGAATATTTGGGGCCAGCCTGCTGTGTTTCAATTTTCAACCAGGAGAATTTAGTAAGATTGTCGAAGAGATAAACGATATCGTCGAGGGGCAGGCCGCCGCCCACCCAATCGAGATCCTGAACCATAAGTATTTTGGGCGCGTGGCGGGACAGGTCCTGCAAAAAGGCCAGGCTCTCCCGGCGGTCAAAACCGGTGGGAATTTGCACACAAATTCCTGCCGCGCCGATAGATTTGGCTAATTTCGTCAACGCGAGGCTCGCATCCATATCTGGAGCAGTGACGCTGACGATGAATGGAATCCGCTGCGCGTTGGTCTCTGCCACAGTTTCTGCAAACCGGACCTTTTCTGCCTGGGTCAGTGTCGATTGCTCTCCGGCAACTGCAAGGACCAGCATGCCGCCACAGCCTGCATTCACGGTGTGGTTGACCAGTTTGCGCAAGGAGTCATGATCAACGGCACCGTCCTTGTCAAAGGGCGTGTTGAGGCTGGGAACAATTCCTTTCATGACCTACCTCCTCAGCGCAATGCGCTGGTTTCGGTCAATGGACGTGACGCGGACAGGCAACCGTATCCGAGCCCGTTGTGCGCAGGCGGATTTGGTCCCGCAAAGCGTTCGTCCATGGGATCTGCGGCAGGTTGGAACCGGGTGTCGCAAGATAGCCGGATCAATCCAGCGCTCGAGTTGTTGTCAAAAGATCCGTGGACGGTGAACATGCCAAAGATCAGGCAATCACCCAGATTAAACTCCGCCGTTAGAAATTTGCTGGTTTTGCGTTGTGCCAGCGTAATTGGGCTTTCTTCGATATGCCCGGGGCGGGACGGTTCACGATCCACATCATGGCCGTCAAACTGTTGTCGAATGTCGGGCCATTTATGAGAGTCCTTCAAGATATACAGGGGTCCGTCGGCCAAACTGATGAGGCATAGCGGGCTCCAACAGGTGACGAGCCGCTTGGATCCGCGGTTCATATAAGGGTGATCGACATGCAGTGGGCTGGTACGCCCCGCGGTCATGGCACGCAACCAGGCAAAGGCAAAATGCTGGGCCGGTTCCTGAAAGAGTTGGCTCATGACGCGCATGATACGTGGCCCGTTGATGACTCTTCGCACGGCTTTGCCTTCGCTGACGGACCGCCAAAAAGTCCCTAGATCATCTGTAGTGGGATAGGTTTCTCGTCGCCGAGACGTGCCGGACGCCAGGCCGCATTTGACAGGGTCCTTAACCTCGCCAACTTCTGCAAGCCGATGCAGGACCTCTAGTCGTGCGGCGTCGACTTCGACCGGATCATGCACGCCACGCAAAAAAAGATAGCCGTTGTCACTTAATTGTTGCGCAATATCGCCATTCACGTCAGCGGAGCGTAATTCATCCAACGATGACTCAGGAACTACCGCGCCGTTCACAGTCAACGAATGTTTGGATGTCTGCATCATTGTGATCCTTCCGTTGATTGCGTCGATCCTGAGCCTAGCAGGGCATCCACTTCGGCAGCAGTCGGCAAAGTCTCATCGTGTATCGGACGACTCACTTTCAAGGATGCGGCGGCATTTGCCCAGTGGACCGCTTCATTTTCCGAACACCCATTGGACAGCGCCAATGCGAATGCGCCATGCCAGACGTCACCGGCACCAAGCGTATTCACCGCCGTTGTCGGATACGTCGGAATCTCGGTCAAACACCGCCCATCGTGGCACAATACCGGCAGAGGGCCTCGGGTTACTGCACACCAGTTTCCAAGCCGCTTTTGGGCCAATGTCAGGGCCGCTGCGTCGCTGCCACCGCAATAATCGGCCAGGCCCTGCTCAGAGAAAACAACATGGCTGGCGAGGGCGAGCACCTGTGCTGCGTGGGCAACCGGAGCCTCTGCGTCGACAACAGCCGGTTTGCCAATGCGGCGTGCGGCCTTCACGATCAGTGCTGCACCCTCGGACCACCGCGTGTCGACAAGTGCCGCATCAAACTGAAATTCAGGCGGCAGGGCGAAATCGCAAGGGATAAGCGCGGAATCGCGGTGGTTGATGACTGTCCGATCGCCATCGGGCGTTAACATATTCGCGGATCGAGACGTTGGAATCCTTGGAATCGTGCTAACAAACTGGTCGTCAATCCGGCGGTCCGCCATCTTCTTGCGCAGGAACGCGCCCGATGCGTCGTCGCCGATGGCACCTGCAAGGCTGGCATCACCACCAAGGCTGGCGATCGTCGAAGCCGCGTTCAGGGCTCCGCCACCGGTGGTCATGTGGGATCCGGTTGCCCGGTTCTTTGTGCCCTTCACCGGAAATTCTGCGACGTCGAACACCAGATCCGCAGCGATTAAACCTGCGCAAATAATCCTTGGCATTGCATGCAATTCCCCATCCGATGCAGCCTTTGGACGGTGACCGCATTCCTAACATGTTACGTTTACAATCAACCCGCAACCAATAGTATGATCTGCAGTAGCGGCAGCGAATCTGACGACAACGAATGGGTACGAACATCAAACATTTTGGAATCTCTGCAGCATTGCTGACCCCGTTTCATTCGGATGGCAGCCTGAACCTGTCGCTTT
>NZ_CALJXO010000293.1:0-4731 GCF_937988555.1 uncultured Boseongicola sp.
CTCGACGTATCGGGTTCGTTTGGCGCCATCGGTTTCGACGCATACTACGAAGATCACGCGCTCGGCAACAACTTCGGCACGATCTTGTCGTACGACGCTGGCATGGCGACGGTCAATCTCGGCTATGCATCCAATAACATGGACGGCAACCTGGTATCTGGCGATGATGCATTTGGCGTCGGTTTCTCCATGGACCTCGGTGGCGGCGCAGAGCTGGCTGGTGGCGTTGCAGACAACGGTTCCGACACTGCTTGGGACCTTGGTGTAAGCATGTCCTTCTAATCCAAACTGGATTGGTACCTAATTGGAAAGAGCGGGCCTTGGCCCGCTCTTTTCTCTTTGGCATCAGGGGCGCGACTGATTAGGAGCGTCTGATGAGCCTGCAAGAAATTCAAACCCGCCTTGAAGATGTGTGTACCCGTTGCGGCCGTAATGCCAGTGACGTGACCTTGATTGCTGTCAGCAAAATGCAGCCAAATGAGCGTGTGGAAGCTGTGTTGGCCGAAGGGCATCGGGTCTTTGGGGAAAATCGGGTGCAAGAGGCGCAAGGCAAGTGGCCTGACTTCAAGGCCCGGTTTACCAACGTTGAACTGCACTTGATCGGCCCACTTCAAACCAACAAGGCCCGCCCGGCGATAGAGCTGTTCGACGCGATACACACGGTGGACCGCCCTAAACTGGCGCGCGCATTGGCCCGTTTGGCGGATGAGATGGGGCAATGCCCTGACATTTTCGTTCAAGTGAACACAGGCGACGAAACGCAGAAGGCTGGAGTGTCAGTGGACGAGGCTGATGGCCTGGTAGCAGAGTGTCGTGAATTGGGCCTGCCCGTCAAAGGCTTGATGTGCATCCCGCCAGTGGGCGAGGCCGCGGCGTTGCATTTCGCACTGCTGGCCAAAATCGCGGCACGCAACGACCTGAGCGGTCTCAGCATGGGCATGAGCGGTGATTTTGAGGACGCAGTTGCACAAGGTGCGACGCACATCCGGGTTGGATCCGCGATATTCGGTGATCGCAGCTACGGTTGAGGCGACACGAACAGCCGCGTTCCAAGCCGTATATGGCGCGCGATCCACAACAGGTGATCGGCTCGAAACGCGACGCAACCTTCGGTTGGCGCATGGGCGCGTCGCCAGCGGTGCAGGAAGATCGCAGACCCCGCACCATATCTTGCGCGTGGCCAATTCCAGTCCGTAATAATCACCAGATCGTACAGCGGATCGGCGCGTCTGAGGCGTTCGTGAGAGGCGGAAAAAGGCGCGCGCACCATGAGGTTATAGTCTTCATTGCGGGGATCGTCGCACCACAGATCGCCGGGGCGAATGGGCAAAGCCCAGTCCGTCGGGCGCACTATCCGGTCTGGCCGGTACAGCATGCCAACAATGCCGTGCACGCCTGCCGGGGTCGCGCCGTCGCCCTCAGTTTTCGCGCGGCGAACGCCGCCACGCCCGATTGTGCAGGGAAAGCGTTGCCCCTGAAATCTGAGGCCCTGCGGGCTCAGCACCATATCGTTTGGCGTCTTCATCCTTTCAAAAATACCTCGGGGGATGAGCACGGCAATGTGTTGCTGGCAGCGCGCCTGTTGGATCGCGGCGCGCAACGACGGGAAATCTCATCAAAGGATATGTCCCGATTTTCGCGCTTTCACGTCGAGGTATTTTTCGTTCAAGGGGTTGAGACCGACTTTCAGCGGGACACGCTCGACGACATCAATGCCTTGTGCTTGCATCATCGCGACTTTGGCCGGGTTATTGGTCAGGAGGCGGACAGCGGTGAAGCCCAGCCGTTTGAGAATGTCAGCCGCAGTGCGAAAATCGCGCTCGTCATCTTCAAAGCCTAGCCTGTGGTTGGCCTCGACCGTGTCGAACCCCTGATCTTGAAGCGCATAGGCGCGCATTTTGTTGGCAAGGCCGATGCCTCGACCTTCCTGGTTGAGATAGAGCAACACGCCGGCGCCCTGGGCGCCCATTTGCGCCATGGCGGCGTGAAGCTGTGGGCCGCAATCGCATTTCAGCGACCCCAGAACGTCACCGGTGAAGCAGGCCGAGTGAAGCCGCACAAGGACCGGTTTGTCGCGACGCGGTTGGCCGATTTCGCAGGCGATGTGTTCTTCGCTGCCATCGGTGGGGCGAAAGACGTGGACGCGGCCCTTTTCCGAAACCGACATCGGAACGCGTCCCGTTACGATGTCTTTGTGGGCCACAGGCGCTGACAGAAACGCGGCGGTTTCTTTTGCAGGCAGGCTCGTCAGATCTGGTGGCGCTACATCCGTTAGCGGCACGACAACGGCCGCAGGCAGAAGCCACGCCGATTTCACCAAACGGACAGCAAGGCGGTGCATTTCGCCAGAGCCATCTCGTTCGGATGTGAAAGGGCCCTTCATCGGTGAGGACAAGTCGTCTTTGGGGTCTGCCACGCAGCGCACCCATGCGGCGTCAGCCCCTTCAGGAACAGACAGGCGGGCGATATCTCCATCGTAGGCGCGGGCGCGCAGAGTTTCCGCGCGCCGTGAGGTGATGGCGAGTGTCGGCGTCCCGAGATCGCGCAGGGCGGACAGTCGTGGATCGTTCAGGCCTTCCGCTGCCAAGACGAGGGTCGCGCCGTCAGTGCCGGTCAGCACAACCGGCAAACCGAGCCGAAGGTCGGTGCGTGCGCGTGCAATGCGGTCGATCAGAGATGGTGAAAGCGACATGATGCCCCGTGATTAATCACATTCCGCGTGCCGTCCCTAGCAGGAAAATGAAACATAGCCTGTGTTTGTGACACGAGCGCGTGAGAAGATGCAGCAAAACTTGTCGGAGAGACGTTTGAGGCGCATCTGTTGTCCAGTATTCCAAGGAGGGCAGAGTGGTGTCTCAGAACCTGAAAAAGATTTTGTTAGTCGATGACGACGATGATTTGCGCGAAGCGCTTGGCGAGCAGTTGGTGATGACCGAAGACTTTGATGTCTTTGAAGCTGACAGTGGTGCGTCTGCGTTGGTTCGGGCAAAAGAGGCCATCTACGATTTGGTTATTCTGGACGTGGGATTGCCCGACACGGACGGGCGTGAATTGTGCCGCGTGCTGCGCAAACATGGGGTGAAATGCCCGGTTTTAATGCTGACAGGCCATGATAGCGACGCTGATACCATCCTTGGCCTTGACGCCGGCGCGAACGACTACGTGACGAAGCCATTCAAGTTTCCAGTGCTTTTGGCCCGCATTCGCGCCCAGCTTCGCCAGCATGAGCAATCGGAAGACGCTATTTTCCAGCTTGGACCGTACTCGTTCCAGCCAGCGCAGAAAATGCTGCTGACCGAGGACGAAAAGAAGATCCGACTGACCGAGAAAGAGACGAATATCCTTAAGTTTCTATACCGTGCGTCAGAAGGTGTGGTTGCGCGTGATGTGCTGCTGCACGAGGTCTGGGGCTACAATGCGGGGGTGACGACACATACGTTGGAAACCCATATTTATCGGCTTCGCCAAAAAATTGAACCAGATCCGTCAAATGCTCGCCTTCTTGTTACTGAAAGTGGTGGGTACAGGCTTGTTGCCTGATTCGCAGAATCCCGTCTCCGTGTCCGGGTAATGGCACGGTTCCTCCCTGTAAGACTGGCCGGGCCTTGTGCCCGGTCTTTTTTGTCTCGAAGCGCGATTTTGAGTTTCTAGGCTGTCGCGGATTTAAGGTCGCCTTTGTGCGTCCAGACGATGATCGCTGAAAGCAGGCCAAGTCCCAGAGCAGGCACGGCTGACGGGCCGAGGAGTGCAAGGTGGGCAATGACGGCTCCGACCATGGTGACGGTGAGCAGGCCTGCGCCATAGACTTCGCGGCCTTTTACCCAAAGCAGGACCGCGCCGACGACTTCAATGGTGCCTGTGACATAGCGGAACCATTGGCCGACGCCGACTGCATCGAACGTTGCGACCATCATTTCAACACCGGCGAGTTTTGAGAGACCGGCCGCCAGAAAAGCGAGCATCAGGAGGGCTTTGATTGCGAGAATTGCGTATTTCATTTGCTTTGTCCTTTCGCCTTAGGCGGCGATTTTGAGGGTTTGAACGGCCAAGTGGGCCTCGGAAAGTGTCGCGTCGGCATCGCGCGATAGCCTGTCGGCTGCCACGAAAACGACGTCGGTGATGCCGATGAAGCCGAGAACGTGGCGGATATAGCCTGTGGCGAAATCAATATTTGAGCCCATTTCGGTGCCGCCTGAGGCCACCGCGACGATTGCGCGCTTTCCTGTCAGCAAGCCTTTCGGGCCTGTGGGGCTGTACTGGAACGTGACGCCAGCGCGCGCCACAAGGTCGATCCATGCTTTCAGGGCTGCAGGGACGCCGAAGTTGTAGATTGGCAGGCCAATGACAAGCACGTCGGCGGCTTTGATTTCCTCGATCAGGGTGTCTGACAGGCGCAGGGTCTCGGCTTGTGCGTCTGTGCGGTCGGCTGCGGGCGTGAAGTTTGCGCCGATCCAGTCTTCGGTGATTTGGGGCAACGGCGTCGCGAGGTCGCGGGTGGTGACCTGGGCCCTCTCAAAGCGGTCGACGATGCGGTGGGTCAAATCGCGGGAGATGGAGCCGGTTTTGCAAGCGGATGCGTCAATTTGAAGAATTTTTGTGGGCATGGAAGCCTCCTTGGTTCGCATTGAAGCAGAGGTAGGCTTGGCTTGGGCCATGCGGTATTCCGATAAAGTGAACGCGAGTTGTGCGTTTTTGTGAATAATTGAACGTTAGTCCTGTGGATGTCTTAAT
>NZ_CALJXO010000294.1:0-30896 GCF_937988555.1 uncultured Boseongicola sp.
CCCGAGGCTGGTTTTAAAAGCACGGACAATACATTCGGTGTGTCGCTGGTCTACTCGTTTAACTAAGACCACACGTTCCCTCGTAAAGGCGGATCAGCAAACTCAGGGCGGCAGAGCAATCTGCCGCCCATTTCATTTGGCGCATCCAATGAGTTTCCATCGGCAGTGCCGCCTTTTGGCTTTCGATACAACTTGTGCGTACAAACCGGTCTTACGAACTTCTCTTTTCCGCAACCGCCATCTCAAATCTGGGCGATGGCTCGCCGCACTCATCACCCGTGACCCTGACCTGATCGCGCTCGTTGCCCATTCGACGAAACTACACTGGTTCCTCTTATCCAATCTCGTCGCAGTATTGCTCGATCGCCGCCATCTCATGGTGCAAGCCGATATCTTCCGTTTCCTCCTCACCATGGGCGTCATCGACCCGGTTCTCACATCCCCCGAGTTTCCACCGCCGAGTGATCCGTTCCTGCCGGTTCTGGCACTGCCCGGCCGCGCGCTGCTCCTTGGTTCCGCACAAGTGCTGCGTGTCAACGCCGTGCAAACGGTGTTGCCCTCACGCTGGCGAAGGCAATCTTGAGGTCGCAAACCGCCAAATGTGAGCATTGAGCACATAATGGGCTCCCTCGTTGACCCATCGCTGGCTGGCTTTCTCTTTACCAGCGCCGCTTTAATTGGATGCGGTAACCTTCGCTCTGGCGGCATGGCTCGTCTGATCAATCTCGATGCCCCACCGCAAGTCAGCACTCCGTTGCAAGGTCTCGCCCGAAATTGTCGAAGGCTGGACGTGGATGCGCGCGCACCCTGCGATCCTGCGTCTCGCTGTCATGCTTGGTCTCATCCACGCGGCCTCGACGATGCCGATGACCATCCTGGTGCCTTGTTCGCAGGACATACTCGAGCTGAGTGCGATCGGTTATGGCACCCTCCTGAGGGCGGGTGCTGCCGGTGGTGTGATTGGCAGCCTTCTGGGTCCAGGGTTTGTCGCACGGATCGGCGCACAAAGCAGCGTCTTCCTTGCCCCTGCAATGATGGCCGTCCCTTTCGGGATCATAGCGCTGACGTCAAACCCATATGTTATGGGGTTCGCACTCTTGAGCGAGATGATCACAGCTCAGCTTTGGAACGTTGTTACCGTATCGTATTGCCAACGTCTCAGTCCGGACGATTTGCTTAGCCGGGTGGATTTTCTCTATCGTTTCTTCGGTTGGGTCCTGATGGCAGTTGCGGCGCTTGCAGGGGTTGGATCGTCTCGATTGTCACATGCTCTTTGAGAGCAGAAATGGCGATGCGCATGCCCTATTTCATCGTGGCAGCGGCATCAGTCGGTCTCTTTCTCTACGGCCTCTCCCGCCTGCGCTTTTAGGGCCGAGCGCCACCCGGCTCCTCCCTAACGACGCGCTATTTTTCGATGCCGCTCGCACCGAGACGCACCGACGCGATGCCAAGATCGGCTTTCATCCCGTTTCCTCTGCAAATCATGGCATTTTCGATTTGGGCTATTAGAAACAACACCCAACACACGCCCGTTGCGGCAAGGCCTCGTTAACCATTCCAATTTCACCCCTTTATAAATACCTCAGCGCGCAACCCGGACGGGCGGCGCCGCCGCGCCCCATTTACCACACCGCAACGTTGGTATGCCAAGATAGACCGTGCAATTCAGGCTCAGTATGTTACGTCCCGACCAAATTTGATAAAACTCCAGGACATGTTTTGACCAAACTGACAATGGCCGCTCTGGCCCGCCGCTCGATCTTTTCCGACTTGCCCGGCTACGTCCGCAAAGCCGATACCGGCCACCTGCCGACGGAACTCCTTGCGGGCCTAACCGTTGCGCTCGCGCTCGTTCCCGAAGCCGTCGCTTTCGCCTTCGTGGCAGGCGTCCATCCCCTCGTCGGACTCTACGCGGCCTTCATCGTTGGTCTGATCACAGCCGTCTTTGGCGGTCGCCCCGGCATGATCTCGGGCGCAACCGGTGCGCTTGCGGTCGTCATGGTGTCCCTCGTCGCAACCCATGGGGTGGAATACCTTTTTGCAACCGTTGTCCTTATGGGCGCGATCCAGATTGCGGTCGGTGTGCTCAAATGGGGCAAGTTCATCCGCCTCGTCCCGCACCCCGTCATGCTCGGCTTTGTGAACGGCCTCGCCATTGTGATCTTCCTGGCACAGCTCACACAGTTTCAGGTCCCAGGCACAGCCGAAGCCTCCGGTCACGGTATCGGCGGTGGTGAATGGATGACAGGCTGGCCGCTTTCTCTGATGCTCATGCTTGTTGTTGCAACGATGGGCATCATCTGGGTCATGCCCAAGATTACCAACGCCATCCCTGCCCCGCTGGCAGGCATCGGAATCGTCGCTTTGGTCGTCATCGTCTTCGGCTTCGATGTGCCGCGCGTCGGCGATCTCGCCTCCATCAAAGGCGGTCTGCCCCAGTTCCACGTGCCAGTCGTGCCGCTGACCTTCGAGACCTTCGAAATCATCCTGCCTTATGCGCTGATCCTATCGGCCATCGGCCTGATTGAAAGCCTCCTGACGCTGAACCTCGTCGGCGAAATTACTGGCAAGCGCGGCGGAGCCAGCCGCGAGTGCATCGCCCAAGGAGCAGCCAACACCATCACCGGTTTCTTCGGAGGCATGGGCGGCTGCGCCATGATCGGTCAGTCGATGATCAACGTGAAATCAGGCGGTCGCACCCGCGTCTCCGGCATATCAGCAGCATTGTTTTTGCTAATGTTTATCGTCGTCGCAGCACCCCTTATTGAACAAATACCACTGGCCGCGCTTGTCGGCGTCATGTTCATGGTCGTGATCGGTACCTTCGCGTGGAACTCATTCAACATCATGCGCCGCGTCCCGCTTTCGGACTCGGCCGTTATCGTCTTGGTGACCCTTGTCACCGTGATGTACGACCTCGCCACGGCAGTGGTCGTGGGCGTGATCGTCTCGGCCCTCACTTACGCGTGGAATAACGCAACCCGTATCCACGCCAAACGTTACGACACGCCAGAAGGCGCACGGGTCTACCAAATCCAGGGCCCGCTCTTTTTCGGCTCCTCCGAAGGCTTTGCCGAACTGTTTGAGCCAAAGGACGACCCTGCTGTCGTCATCGTGGATTTTGCCGACAGCCGCGTCGTTGATCAATCGGCGTTGACAGCCATCGAAGCCGTCGCGGAGAAGTACGAAGCTGCAGGAAAGTCTCTGCAACTTCGCCATCTCAGCCACGACTGCCATCAGCTGCTATCAAAGGCCGGTCAACTCATCGTCGACAGCGACGATGACCCCGACTACGAGATTGCAACTGACTATTCGATCCGCACTGGTATCCTTGCTGGCGGCCACTGATCAGGCAAACCGAACCCCTGCCGCGGCCATTCCGTCCTTGGCCGCGGACAGCGATCCGTCCAGATCAATCGCGCGGCACAGGCTTTCAACAACGGTAACCTGAAACCCAAGCCTGGCCGCATCTACCGCAGAGAAATTCACGCAATAGTCCGTCGCAAGGCCAACCAAAATGACAGACTCAATGCCTCGCGTTCGAAGATAGCCCGCGAGCCCTGTCGGAGTTGTATGGTCATTCTCAAAGAACGCTGAATAGCTATCAATCTCGCGCCGAAATCCCTTCCGGATGATGACATCCGCTCCACGGGTGTCCAATTGGGAATGAAATCCGGCACCCTCTGATCCGATAATGCAATGATCTGGCCAAAGAACCTGCGGCCCGTACGCCATCTCTGTCATGGAATAAGGTGCTGCGCCTTCATGCTGTGACGCAAAGCTCGAGTGATCTTCCGGGTGCCAGTCCTGCGTGAAAACCCGTACAGCAAACTGGGGAACCATCGCGTTGATCGGAGCAACAATCTCATTGCCTCCCGCGACGGCCAACGCGCCTCCCGGGCAAAAATCGCTTTGAACATCGATAACCAGAATAGCTTCGGTGACAGGGCGCATGCAGATCTCCTTGATTTACCCTTGCCTAGAAATCATCGTGCGCTGCGTCAACTGTCACCCTTGAGCCCGGCGGTCATTTGGGCTAGCGGATACGCCCATGTTTATCGTTGCCGCTCTCTACAAGTTCACCTCATTTGATGGCCCGGAGCTCCTCAAAGGCCCTCTGGCAAAAGTCTGCTGCGCGAATGGCGTGCGAGGAACGCTGCTTCTTGCCGAAGAAGGAATAAATGGCACGATCGCGGGAAGCCGAGACGGGATCGACGCCGCGCTACGACATATCAAGTCCCTTCCCGGTTGCGGCGACATAGCGTGGAAAGAAAGCACCGCAGAAGCGATGCCTTTCCCCCGCATGAAGGTCAGGCTAAAGCGCGAAATCGTTACCATGGGTCAACCAAATATCGACCCAACGGCAAGCGTCGGGACCTACATCGCGCCCGAGGATTGGAACACCCTTATCTCTTCCCAAGACGTTGCCGTCATTGACACGCGCAACGACTACGAAGTGGCCATAGGCACTTTTGAGGGGGCCGAGGACCCTGTCACAAAATCCTTCGGCGAATTCCCCGCGTGGTGGGCCGCGAACGCGCCGCGCTTCGAGGGCAAAAAGATCGCGATGTTTTGCACAGGCGGAATTCGCTGCGAAAAAGCGACAAACTATCTCCTCGGCCAGGGCGTGGACGAAGTGTTCCACCTCAAGGGCGGCATCCTGAAATACCTAGAGGAGGTGCCAAAGACCCAAAGCCGGTGGAACGGCGAGTGCTTCGTCTTCGATGGCCGCGTTTCCGTAGGCCACGGTCTCGAAAAAGGCAGTTTTGACCTCTGCCATGCCTGCCGCCGCCCGATAAGTGAAGATGACAAAACGCACGCGGCTTTTGAACAAGGCATCGCATGCCATCAGTGCATCAACGAAACGTCCGAGTCTGACCGCAAACGCTTCCGCGAACGTCAAAAACAGATCGAACTCGCTCGCAGTCGAGGCGAAACCCATTTTCGGGACGCGGCTAAAACCTGATCGACCGCAGCTTTGCGCGGCGGTTAACTTTTCGCGGACAGCGTTACAGGTCTGCAAAGCGAGCGGGACAAGGTCCCGCTCGCCAGATTTCTAAAAATCGAGGTTTTCGACATTCAGAGCGTTTTGCTGAATGAATTCGCGCCGTGGCTCGACCACATCGCCCATTAGCTTGGTAAATAGATCATCGGCTTCCGCAAGGTCTTCGACCTTCACTTGCAACAAGGTTCGCGCCTCTGGATCCAGCGTAGTTTCCCACAGCTGACCAGGGTTCATTTCTCCAAGACCTTTGTAGCGTTGAAGGCTGAGCCCTTTTTCGCCTTCTGCCAGAATGGTGTCCAACAGATCAAGCGGGCCATGAACTCCGTTTTCGCGATCCCGCCGGACCAGTCTTGCGGGCTTCGCATAGACCTCTTGTAAGGCGGCTGTATAACCGCCCAATCGCCGGGCCTCACCGGATCGCAGAACCGGGCCATCCAACGTCCGAATTTCTTCAACGCCCCGCAAAACTCGGGCAAGCCGAATTCCGTGATCCTGTGTTATCCGCCCTTGCCAACCTCGCTCATATTCCACAGCAACTTGGTCAAGACGTGCCGCAACGGCTTCCGCCGTACCTTGCAAATCGGCATCGACCTGCCCCGGCACGAAGGCCCCGGCGATCGCGGCCTGCTCAAGAATACTCTGTGGATAATGCGTTGGGAAAGCTTGCAAAACACGGCGCACTTGCCGCGCATCCTCGACGACGCGCGCGAGGTCCTGCCCGATGATCTCTTCGCCGGTTCCGAGGCGAAGCATAGCGCCCTCGACACCCATCTGGATCAGATAGTCGTCCAGCGACGGCTGGTCCTTCAGATAAACCTCGGACTTGCCCCGCGCAACTTTGTAGAGTGGCGGCTGCGCAATATACAGGTAACCGCCTTCAATAACCTCGGGCATCTGTCGGAAGAAGAACGTCAGAAGAAGCGTCCGGATATGCGCACCATCTACGTCTGCATCCGTCATGATGATGATCTTGTGGTACCGCAGTTTCGAGACATCAAACTCATCGCGGCCGATCCCGGTGCCAAGCGCCGTGATCAGCGTGCCGATCTCCTGACTTCCCAGCATCCGGTCAAACCGCGCCCGCTCAACGTTCAAAATCTTACCTCGCAGCGGCAAGACAGCCTGATTTGCACGCGACCGGCCTTGCTTAGCCGATCCACCTGCGCTGTCCCCCTCGACGAGGAACAATTCGCGAAACTCTGGTCGCTTTTCCTGACAATCGGCAAGCTTTCCCGGCAGCGATGCGACATCAAGGGCAGACTTCTTGCGTGTCATCTCGCGCGCTCTGCGAGCCGCTTCCCGCGCCAATGCCGCATCGACAATCTTACCGATAATCAACTTCGCAGGTCCTGGGTTTTCTTCAAACCACTCGGACAACTTTTCGTTCATCATGCCTTCAACCGCAGGGCGGACCTCTGAAGACACGAGTTTGTCTTTTGTCTGTGACGAGAACTTGGGATCCGGCACTTTTACAGAAAGCACGCAGGTCAGCCCCTCGCGCGCATCATCGCCGGTGAAGCTTACTTTCTCCTTGCGCGCGATACCGCTCGATCCAGCATAAAGGTTCATCGTCCGAGTTAGCGCGCCGCGGAAACCAGCCAGATGCGATCCGCCATCACGCTGCGGGATGTTGTTCGTGAACGGCAAAACTGTCTCGTGGTAACTATCGTTCCACCACATGGCGACCTCAACGGTGATCCCGTCTTTCTCGCCTTCGATGAAGATAGGATCCTCGATCATGGCGGATTTGTTACGATCAAGATATCGCACAAATTCACGCACACCGCCGTCATAGAAAAACTCGGTCTCAAGCATCTCTGCTGGGCGCTCATCCCGCAGAACAATCCGCACGCCGGAATTCAGAAAAGCCAACTCTCGAAGGCGATTCTCCAAGGTCTTGAACTGGTATTCGAGATTGGAGAATGTCGTCGTCGCTGCAAGAAACCGTACTTCCGTGCCTTTGCGTCCATTGGCATCACCGACCACCCGCAAGTGCTCGACCGTGTCACCACCTTCAAACCGGGCGTAGTGCTCTTTATCGTTCCGCCAGATCCGCAACTCCAGCCATTCGGACAGAGCGTTCACCACGGAAACACCAACACCGTGCAAACCGCCCGAAACCTTATAAGAATTCTGGTCGAATTTACCGCCGGCATGGAGCTGGGTCATAATGACTTCGGCAGCCGAAACGCCCTCTTCCGCGTGCACGTCAACAGGGATTCCACGGCCGTTGTCGCTGACCGATACGCTGTCATCGGCGTGGATTGTCACGGTCACGGCATCGGCATGACCCGCCAAAACCTCATCAATGCCATTATCAACGACTTCATACACCATATGGTGCAGGCCCGAGCCATCATCTGTGTCCCCGATATACATGCCGGGACGCTTTCGAACCGCCTCTAAGCCTCTGAGAACTTTAATCGAATCGGCGCCATATTCAGCTTGCGCGTCGGACGTCTCCGCCATTCGGAATTTCCTTGTTGTTTTCATACATTTTATAGGCGTTTTATGGGCAACTGTCACGCCCAGACCACAATATTTAGTGGGTATGACGCGTCCAGAGCCCAAGCGCGACTATCTGGCAAAACCTCAGGTGAACGGAATGATAATTCCCACCGTAATAAGCAACGCGCCCGATACGATATTCATCCGTTTCAGCGCCTTTGGAGACGTCAGCAACCGACGCGCTCGGTCGACAAATCCAGCAAGAATTAGGTTTCCCGCCAACGGCACAGCAAAGGATAACGCACAGATCACCGCAATGTCCGCGCCAGTCAGTTGCGTAAGATCAAAGAAGCCTGGCAAAACGCCCATGTAGAAAAGGACTGCCTTTGGATTGCCAAGGATAACGGCGAGCCCGGCAACAAACCCCGCCCACATTCCCGGCCGGGTCAATCGGCTGTCTTTGGCGATGGCTTTTCCGGCACTTTGAATAAGGAGGTAGCCCATGGTCAAGAAAGTGAAACAGGCAACCCACTTTAGAACCACCATGAACCCGTCGAATACCGAGACAATCCAAGTCACGCCCAGGATCGCTACCAACGGCCAAATGACATCCCCCACGACAACGCCCATCGCAAGTGGCCACGCCGACCGAAAGCCACCTGACATAGCACGGGCCATAAGGGCCACCCAGACGGGCCCCGGCGTCAAAAACAGGATGAACAATGCCCCAGCATAGAGGGCCGCATCCGAAAGTGAGATCGTCATGGTCGGACCTGTGACGCATCGTTGGCGTCAACGACCTCGAATATCTGTGCGCGCGCGCCAAGTCCGTCAAACAACTCCGGCCCGGTGCCGGTCATCCAGGCCTGCGCTCTGAGCGCACAAATCTCGTCATAGAGGGCCTGACGCCGTCTGGCGTCCAGATGCGCTGCAACTTCGTCCAACAGGATCAAAGGCGGCGCACCTGTGTCTTCAGCCAAGGCCCGTGCGTTGGCGAGCACCAGTGATATCAGCAGAGCCTTTTGCTCGCCGGTTGAACACTGTTCTGCTGCAATTTCTTTCTGAGCAAAGACCGCGTGCATATCTATCCGGTGCGGCCCGACAAGGGTGCGCCCGGCCCGCAAATCGGCCACGCGCCCAGTCTGCAACGCATCCGTAAGCTCGCCTGAGGTTACAGGCAAATCTTCGTTCGGGTGCGTCAGCGAAAGCTCCGCTGCCGGAAATGCGGTTTCTGCGCCATCCCGTGCTTGCGCCAATCGCTCCAAAGTCGCGCGCCGGTTCGACATAATCGTCGCACCGGCCTCGCCCATTTGGCGCTCCAGAACCTGATACCAATGCGCATCGCGGACCATGTCCTTCAACAATCGGTTCCGTTCTCGCATTGCCTTGTCATAAGCCAATACAGTCTCGGCGTGGTCCGGCAAGAAACTCATAGTCATCCGGTCCAGAAAGCGCCTCCGACCTTCCGCGCCTTCAAGCCACAGGCGATCCATAGCAGGCACCAGCCAAATAACGCGCGCTACACGGCCCAAGGCCAGCTGCGGATGCGCTTTGCCGTCAACCCGAACGCTTCGAGACTGCCCTGGTTCAGCGCCAGTCTCAAGTTCATGTAAACGGCCATCCGCTTCGACCTCGGCGCTTATCTTCCAGCCCAGCGCTTCGGGTCTTCGGATCAATTCCTCAACGCCCGCGCGCCTCAACCCGCGCCCCGGGGACAAAAGCGATACTGCCTCCAGAACGTTGGTCTTTCCGGCGCCATTCGCTCCATGAAAGACAACAGGACGGCTATCCAACGAAAGCCGCGTCACCTTGTGAGACCGAAAATGAGAAATCGTCAATGATGTGACAAAACAACCGGGCATCACCCTGCCCTTCCTTTTTGCAATACCACTTCCGCACGTTGCGAGGATGGTACCGAGCGGTGCTTAGACACGCATTGGCATCACAACATAAACTGCAGATTCGTCGTTGCCTTCACGCATTAATGTGGGGTCACCCGCAGAATTGAACAAGAATACCGCATTTTCTCGATCAACCTGACTTGCAATCTCAAGCAAGTACTTCGCATTAAATCCAATCTCGAGAGCTTCGTCGCCATAAGCCACCGCCAACTCTTCTTCTGCGGCTCCGCTATCAGGAGCATTTACAGATAAAACCAGCCGATCTTCATCCAGCGAGAGTTTCACCGCCCGCGAGCGTTCGGATGAAACTGTCGCGACCCGGTCAACGGCCTTCGCGAACTCAGCTGCGTCTACTTCCAGACGACGCGTGTTTCCGGTAGGAATGACGCGCGTATAGTCGGGGAATGTTCCATCGATAACCTTAGACGTCAGCGTGATTCCTGGCGCGGCGAAGCGGATCTTCGTTTCACTAACGGATACAGCGATCTCAGCTTCGTCGTCATCCAGCAACTTGCGCAACTCACCAACCGTTTTGCGTGGCACGATGACGCCCGGCAGGCCCTCGGCGCCCGCCGGCATATCCGCATCGATCCGCGCCAGTCGATGGCCATCGGTTGCTACACAACGCAGAACCTGCCCGCCATTTGCATCCGCAATATGCATATAGACACCGTTCAGATAGTATCGCGTTTCCTCGGTCGAAATCGCAAATTTAGACTTATCGAACAACCGCCGCAAAACCGGGGCGGGACAAACGAAGTTTGCTTCGTACTCTGACGAAGCCATGACCGGGAAGTCCTCGCGCGGCAGCGTCGCAAGCGAAAAATTCGACCGTCCTGCCTCAACTGTCAGGCGTCCGGACGCTCCGTCGTCCGTGAGAGTCACCAAAGACCCGTCAGGAAGTTTTCGAACGATCTCGTGAAGTGTCACAGCACTTACTGTCGTGGCGCCGGCACGTTCAATCTTCGCAGCCGCTTCGTCAACGACCTCGATATCGAGATCGGTCGCGCGAAACCTGACTTGATCACCCTCGGCCTCAATCAAAACGTTCGCAAGGATTGGGATGGTATTGCGGCGCTCGACCACCGATTGCGCCTGACCAACGGCCTTCAGCAAAGCGCTACGTTCGATAGAAAATTTCATGTCCACGCTCCCTAAGATGCCGGACGAACAACTTATCCGGTTTTCCGCTGCATGCAATGGAATTTGAGGGACTTTCCTGCCTTGACGCCAAAGCGTCAAGTGCCTCGGTGGCTTTCTTTTTAACTGAAATACTCAGCAGCGCGCGGGAGACAGCGTCCCCCGCCTGTCACCCCTCGAGAGACCGGCGCAAAAGCTCAAGATCGTCTGCTATCTGGCTGTCTTGTTGCTTCAACTCTTCGATCTTGCGCACGCCATGCATAATAGTCGTATGGTCGCGCCCGCCAAAACGGCGCCCGATCTCAGGAAGCGAACGACTTGTCATCGTTTTCGCAAGATACATCGCAACCTGACGCGGGCGCGCAAAGGTTCGCACGCGCTTTGGTCCGATAAGATCGCTAAGCCGGATATTATAATGGTCGCTCACTTTGCGCTGAATTTCTTCCACCGTGATCTTTCGATCCGAGTGCCGCAGGATATCAGACAAACAATCCTGAGCCAGCTCGAGTGTAATCTCACGCCCGACAAGCGCGCCAAATGCAAATAACCGCATCATGGCGCCTTCCAAAACCCGAACATTCGACGAGATACGATGGGCAAGGAACTCAAGCACACCATTCGCAATCTCCAGGTTCGGGAATTGCTCAGAGTAATGTTCAACTTTCTGCTGAAGAATTCCAAGCCGAAGCTCGTAGTTTGTCGGGTGTAGATCGACGACCAGTCCGGATTGAAGCCGGCTCAGAATACGGTCCTCGACCCCGGTAATCTCGGTCGGAGCACGGTCTGACGAGATAACGATTTGCTTTCCCTGATCGACAAGCGCGTTAAACGTATGAAAGAACTCTTCCTGCGTCGCATCCTTGCCAGCAATGAACTGCACGTCGTCAATCATCAGCACATCGACCGACCGGAATAGCTGCTTAAACGTGATCATATCTTTGTCGCGCAAGGCCTGCACAAAACGGTACATGAACTGCTCGGCCGACAAATACACAATCCGCAAGCCCTGCTCGCGACGCTGAAGCTCGCAGGCAATAGCATGCATCAGGTGCGTCTTACCAAGCCCTACGCCGCCATAGAGAAACAGTGGATTAAACGTGACCGGACCGCCTTCGGCCACACGGCGCGCCGCCGCATGAGCCAATTCATTTGGCTTCCCGACGACAAAGGTATCGAACGTAAAGCGTCCATCAAGCGGCGCTCCCGGCAGATCTTCCCCATCGTTGATGACTGTCGGCTTCGGCCTCACGGCGGGTTGGCGGCGCGGCGCCAACGCTTGCCTTGGGACAGAAAACTCTACCCGCGACACGCTTTGCCCGGCATTCGACAGCTCCTGCAAAATTTGCTCGCCAAAGTTGCGCGAAACCCAATTTCCCATGAATTGCGTTGGCACCAGGAACGTCGCGACGCCATCCGTCAGCGCGGAAAATTCAAGGGGCTCGATCCAATTTGCGTAGTTGTTCCTACCAACGGACTTCAAAAGCTCGCCGCGGATGTTACCCCAAGTCTCTTCTATCATGCGCCTACGACCCGTCGTGCTCTCGTTTCATTTAGGACTGGCGCCAAGCCAGCCCCCGGGCCTTCCATCCATTATGGCCGCCCCGGTGTCCCTTTGGATCCAGATCGCCCTCGAAACCTTCGGCTACATTCAGACACTCGGCCGACACTCCGACAGTTGCGAAGTGGTCGGCGATTGCTGTTGCAGCCCGAAGGGAACGCACGCCGGACCGACAAATGAACAGAAGCATGCTCGGGATATTATCCCCGATTGCTTCCATCACCTCAGCCACGAACTGCGGGTTTGCAGACATGTCAGGAAAGACGGCCCATTCGACGAACGTCGTCGTTTGGCCAACTTCCACAAGATCAGGTACGCCGACAAAACCCCATTCGGCGCGCGTCCTGACGTCAATCAGCATAGCAGAAGGATCGCCTTCCAATATCTGCCAAACTACGTCGGGATTTACCTCTCCGACGAGTACACCAGATGCCCCGCTCATTGACCATGTCCCCCCAAGGACGATGTGAATCGCACGATCAAATTAGGACGGTGTTCCCGCCGCGCGCAACAGACCTTTGCGCTTGACTCATTTATTGTCGTTGCGAATCTCAAGCGGGTGGAAGAAATGTTCCAGGGAGAGTCTTATCAGGTCAATCAGTTAACAAAAAAACGCGCCCAAAATGGGCGCGTTTAAAAAATCTTCTGGGCTGTGTTCAGCTAAGCGATTTAACCCTGGAAGACAGCCGTGACATTTTCCGGGCAGCTGTATTTTTGTGGTAAACGCCTTTTGTGACGCCGCGCATCAATTCAGGCTCGGCAGTGCGGAGCGCAGCAGTTGCCGCATCCTTATCGCCTGAAGCAATTGCTTCCTCTACTTTGCGAAGGTGCGTACGGATACGAGAACGGCGTGCTTTATTTACGGCAAAACGGCGCTCATTCTGGCGTGCGCGTTTTTTGGACTGGGGCGAATTCGCCATGGTGGTTTCCCTTTCGTCGGGCCTAGATCAAATTTCTTGCGCAAGAGCCCAACTCCGGGTTTTACCAACCGGATTCATCTGGCCGAAGCGGGCCTCACGCGCATGTACGGGGCCGTTTAGGGGATTCGACCCGCAAATGGAAGTCCCCTAAACACGAAAAAGGCTTACTTGTCGCGAAACTGCGCTTCCCGCTTCTCTTTGAAGGCGGTCATGCCTTCTGACTGGTCTTCGGTCGCAAACAAAGAATGGAAAACGCGGCGCTCAAAAAGGAGGCCTTCGCGCAGTGTCGTTTCGTAGCTTCGGTTGACGGCCTCCTTCACGACCATAGTCGCGATCGCCGACTTTTCAGCAATTTTGTGCGCCGCAGACTGAGCTTCTTCCATCAATTTCTTGACCGGAACAACACGACTTACCAAACCCGAGCGCTCGGCTTCGTCGGCGTCCATAAAGCGACCGGTCAGATGCATTTCCATGGCCTTTGACTTGCCAACGAAACGCGTCAGGCGCTGCGAACCACCCAGCCCTGCAACCACACCAAGATTTATCTCTGGCTGACCAAACTTGGCAGTGTCCGACGCAAGTATGAAGTCGCACATCATGGCCAATTCACATCCACCGCCCAGCGCATACCCTGAGACCGCCGCGATAATTGGCTTGCGACACCGCATAATCGCCTCGGCGTCATTTGCGAGAAAGTCGGTGGCAAAGACATCAACGAAGTTGAGGTCTGCCATTTCGTTGATATCCGCTCCAGCGGCAAACGCCTTTTCAGAACCAGTCAGGATCATACATCTGATTTTAACGTTGGCATCCATCTCGGTGACGGCCTGCGCAAGTTCAGAAAGCAGCTCCGCGTTCAGCGCGTTCAGCGCATCCGGCCGATCTAGCCGAATGGTTGCAATTTGGTCTTCAACGTCTACGACGATTGTATTGTAAGCCATGAAACCCCGCTTTGGCGGTTACTTTAGACAAAAAGGCTTAGCACTCAAATTTTTGGGATCAAGTTATCTTTGACACCCGGGACAGAAGTACGTCGACCGCCCGGATTGAACGATCCGCACAATAGTGCCGTCGCACTCGGGCGTTCTGCAGGGCTGATCCTCGCGGTCATAAGCCCGGAAAGCGTGCTGGAAGTACCCAAGTTCGCCATCTGTCTGCCGATAGTCCCGAAGAGACGATCCGCCCGCTGCAATCGCCTCGTTCAAAACGTCCCGGATGATTGGAACCAGCCGAGCTATCTGAGGGCGCGACAGGTTTCCAGCCTTTCGCCGGGGCGATATGCCGGCACGGTTCAACGCCTCGCACACATAAATATTGCCAAGGCCAGCGACAATCTTCTGATCTAACAGCGCTGTTTTCATTGGCATATTCCGACCGCGAAGCCGCGCTTCAAGATAATCTTCGTTGAAGACATTCCCCAAGGGCTCTGGTCCAAGATCTTTCAGTAACCAATGCGCCTCAACAGACTCTGTCGGTGCCAGATCCATGGCGCCAAAGCGACGAGCATCGTTAAACGCGATACGTGTGCCGGTCTCCATCTCGAAAACAACGTGATCGTGCTTTTCAGGTGCAGGAAGCGTGTGATGAAATACGCCAAGCGGTTTTTCGGAAATAAGTATACGTCCCGACATTCCAAGATGTATGATCAGCGTTTCTTCGCTTGAAAGATCAACAAGGATGTATTTGGACCGTCGACGCAACCTGAGGACGCGCTGTCCGGACAGCCGTTCCGACATGCGTTCCGGAAGCGGCCATCGCAAATCCGGTCGCCGCACGTCCGCATGCCGGATCACAAACCCTTCCATCACCGGCAAAAGTCCTTTTCGGACTGTTTCTACCTCAGGAAGCTCGGGCATTTGTCTCTAATTTCTGCCAGACCAGCGTCATCATGTCGTTCGCTCCAGAATAGAAGAACGAGATACGCGCTTTTTGCCGCCTGCGAAACAGAAGATGGTAATCCCCTGCGTCAGCGTTGATCTGAATGTCCTCCAAATTCGCTCCTTCGTGTCGCGGCTCACGGCCTGAATAGTCGGTCGCAAAAAGGGTCGAATTATCGTAGCGAACGCGCGCCTCAAAAATCCAAAGGCCTGCGAAGAGAACGGCTGCTCCGAAAACTGTCATGAAGCCGCGAAATATCAGGCGCTCTTGCGGGTCTGCGCCGACGAAAATGATCAGGTCGGTCAATGCAAGTGACGTAAATGTGAAGAAATATCGCGCGCCTTAACGAGGCTGCAAGGCGGAAGACCCGTGAACATCACAACCCGCCCGATCGAAACCCAGGCTGGCGATTGATCGCATCAGACCCGCAACCGGCAGTCCGGCAAGAGGAATAGCAATGACCGTCAATACACTTCGCGTCCAGAATCCGTCAGGATCAATACCGACTTGTCGCAAGAGCGGCGCCGCGACTTCACGGTTAATCGCAACGCCGCAGAAGGCTCCGGACCCCAGAAGACCCAGCATTGTCCAAAAAGCAGCTGTTTCATCAGGACATCGCCTTTCTCCGGAGGCTTACTGTTGGGTTGGATAAGGGGATCAATGCAAAGCGTTTACATTCCAGTTTGGACAGAAAAAAACATGGAGACTTCAGTGAGGGCAGCCTCACCCTCCCTCCGCGTCCATTCAACACGTTTGTGTCTTTCGCGGGCAGGCTATATCGGAAGTGTGGACAACCTTGGGCGCATAGCCATGACAGAAAACGAAACTGAAAAGAGAACCCACTTCGGCGCCCGAGACGTTCGCGAGGACGAAAAGGCCGGACTGGTGCATGATGTCTTCACAAATGTGGCGTCCAAATACGATGTGATGAACGATGTCATGTCGGTAGGTGTTCATCGTCTCTGGAAGGAAGCGATGATGGACTGGCTCGCCCCACGGTCGGGCCAGCGCCTTTTGGATGTGGCAGGAGGAACAGGGGATATTTCGTTCCGGTTTCTGAAACGCGCGAAGGGCTCGCAAGCCGTCGTTCTCGATTTAACAGAATCGATGTTAACAGAGGGTCGCAAGCGCGCTGAGGCCTCTGAGATGTCAGCGCAGCTAGACTGGGTGACTGGCGACGCGATGGCCCTTCCCTTCGCGGACAATTCTTTTGACGTTTACACAATCTCTTTCGGAATTCGGAATGTAACGCGTATTCCGGACGCGCTCAGCGAAGCCTATCGCGTGTTGCGTCCAGGCGGCAGGCTGATGGTCCTCGAGTTTTCGCAACTCCCCGTGGACGGAATGCAAAGGTTGTATGATCTGTACTCGTTCAACGTGATCCCGCGGATGGGCCAACTGATCGCCAGAGATCGAGACAGCTATCAGTACCTCGTAGAATCGATTCGAAAATTCCCGGACCAGGCTAAATTTGCAGATATGATTGAGGCGGCTGGCTTTGGTCAGGTTAAATTTAGGAACCTTTCTATGGGAATTGCCGCACTCCATTCGGGATGGAAAATCTAGGTGCGCGGTCCCCACAATATCCTGCGGCTTATCCGTACCGGCGCGACTCTCGAGAGAACCGGCGCAATGGGGGTGGTTCTTGAAGCATTCAACGCGCCGGCTTCCCTGCGAATTGCCGCACGTGTTCTGGGTTGGCCGTTCAAATGGCTTGGCTACAAAGGTGACCCCGAGCAGCCCCCCGCAACGCGTGCGCTAACCGCACTTGGCCCTGCCTATATCAAATTTGGCCAACTCCTTTCGACTCGCCCGGACGTCGTCGGCGACGAATTGGCGCTTCAACTAAGGGTGCTACAAGACAAGCTCCCACCATTCCCAACAGATATTGCCAAGGCAACCGTCGCAAAGGAGCTAGGCCTTCCAGTAGAAGAGCTCTTTAGCGAGTTTTCCGAACCCGTTGCCGCTGCTTCGATTGCGCAGGTCCACAAAGCAAAGCTTTTGGGAACCGGCGAGGAGGTCGCAGTCAAAGTTCTACGACCAAAGATTGAAAGAGCGTTCCGTCGCGATATCGATGCGTTTTTTCTCGCGGCCCGCATGATCGAAACGCTGGCTCCTTCAACGCGCCGACTTCGACCCACGGAAGTCATTACCCATTTCGAGGGCGTGGTAATGGGTGAGTTGGATCTTCGTCTCGAAACCGCCTCTGCTGCGGAATTCGCGGCAAATACGGCTGGCGACGAGGGTTTCGCGGTTCCTGAGGTAAAGTGGGCTTTATCATCGCGTCGTGTCATGACGCTGGCGTGGGTCGGTGGTTTTTCGTCCGGGGACGTTAAAGCGATTGAGGCAGCCGGACACGACACGAGCGCCCTAGGTGAGCGCATCTTGACTATGTTCCTGCGCCATGCGCTGCGAGATGGCTATTTTCATGCCGACATGCATCAGGGCAATCTAAAAGTTGCCGAGGACGGGACGCTTGTTGCCTTGGATTTCGGGATCATGGGGCGCATCGACGAGTATACACGCCGTGTCTACGCCGAGATCTTGTTTGGGTTCATACGAAAGGACTATCGGCGGGTCGCCGAAGTCCATTTCGAGGCGGGCTATGTTCCCGCGGATAGGGACGTCGATGAGTTTGCGCGCGCTCTGCGCGCCGTGGGCGAGCCAATATTCGGAATGGATGCAAGCCGGATATCCATGGGGCGCCTGTTAAGCTACTTGTTTGAGGTTACAGAACGGTTTGGCATGGAAACGCGAACCGAGCTGATTTTGCTGCAGCGCACGATGGTCGTGGTCGAAGGCGTGTCACGCTCGCTCAGCCCCAATATTAACATTTGGACCGTCTCGCAGCCCATCGTAGAAAGCTATATCGCCGAGAGCATCGGCCCCAAAGCACTCATCCGGGATCTGGGACGCACCCTGCGCGTCGTCGGAAGGTTTGGTCCTAGGTTGCCACAGATTGTTGAGGCAGCTCTTATCCAACAGCAAGCGACTCCCAAGACGATCAAGCCTAACTCATGGCTGAAGAAGGGAGCTTTGGTTCTTGCAGGAAGCGGTTTGCTTGCGGTCGGAGTACTGGTTGGTCTCGCGCTATAGCCTAACAAATCGGGCACTCTAAAAGCCAGAACTTCCGAAGATGGGGTCGTGGCGCCCTCGGATAGAACAACTTCAACACCGCTTGCGCCAAGCCGGGCTTCGCGGATCATTGCGTAGTGGTCGAAAGATTTCGGACTCGTGACCTCACCGTTATTCACGCTTTCTAACTCGGAAACATATGCGCCATTTGCAAGCGGAGACCCATCCGCGCCGATACCATCCCAAAGACTTAGGTCGCCGTTCAGGGGAAGACCTTAGCTGGTAAGAAAATCTCTTCGGCCACTGATAACCCTTTGCTTCTCCTTTGTGGCGCCAAGGAGCCGTATCAACGGAAAGAAGGATGCCCATGCCGCTACAGCATCGGCATGGGCATCCTTCCAGGCACACTCATGGTGGCCTGCAGCGATAACCTTTTTTTCCCTAACAATCATCGGCGCATTGGACCCTGCGGACATAATCCACCCCACGTACGCCCCCGAAATCGATCTATCCCAAAGCCTTGAGCAAGCGGTCAATCGCCCGAAAGCTTTCCAAGCCAACATGACACATTTTTGCTGACCCTCTGGAAACCTATTCATCTTTGGATTACGCGAATAAGAACAAATTATCAAAGGATAGGTGCCGTGACCAAACCCAAGCTGCGCTCGCAAGAATGGTTCAACAATCCTGACAATCAGGAGATGACCGCGCTCTACCTTGAACGCTACCTGAACTATGGCCTTACCCGAGAAGAACTTCAGTCCGGCAAGCCGATCATCGGTATCGCACAGACGGGTAGTGATCTTAGCCCCTGTAACCGCCATCATATCGAGCTTTCCAAACGTGTGCGGGACGGCGTCATCGCTGCGGGTGGCACAGTCATCGAAATCCCAGTTCACCCGATACAAGAGACCGGAAAACGCCCGACCGCGTCACTTGACCGTAACCTTGCTTATCTGTCCCTTGTCGAAACACTCTATGGTTACCCGATCGACGGCGTCGTCCTAAATATCGGCTGTGACAAAACTACGCCTGCGCTTCTCATGGCGGCCGCAACCGTCAACATCCCTGCCATTGCACTCTCTGTCGGTCCGATGTTGAACGGGTGGTTCCAGGGAAAGCGGACTGGCTCGGGAACGATCGTCTGGAAAGCTCGCGAAATGCAGGCCGCTGGCGAGATTGACGACGATGGCTTTATGGATCTGGTCGCGTCTTCCACCCCGTCCGTTGGCTACTGCAACACCATGGGTACCGCGAGCACGATGAACTCCCTCGCTGAAGCGCTGGGCATGCAACTTCCCGGCTCCGCGGCGATCCCTGCCCCATACCGTGAACGTGGTCAAATCAGCTATCAAACCGGGCAGCGAATTATCGAGATGGTCAATTCAGACCGCCGGCCCTCCGACGTTATGACACGTGAAGCCTTCGAAAATGCAGTGGTTGTCAATTCAGCAATCGGCGGGTCGACCAACGCCCCTATCCACCTCAATGCCATTGCGCGACACCTTGGCGTGCCGCTCGACAATGACGACTGGCAGGCGCTTGGGCACAAGGTGCCACTGCTCGTAAATCTGCAGCCGGCTGGCGAGTATCTGGGCGAGGACTACCACCGGGCAGGCGGAGTTCCGGCTGTCATTGGTGAATTGCTGGAGGCCGGACTTCTGCCACATCCTGACGCTGTGACGGTAAACGGCAAGACCATGCGAGAAAACTGTGGGGGCGTCAGAAGCGACAATATAGATGTCATTAAGTCTGCCTCTGCACCAATGCTGAATGACGCGGGCTTCATCAATCTCAAGGGTAATCTTTTTGACAGTGCCATCATGAAGACGAGCGTGATCTCCAAGGAGTTCCGGGACCGCTACCTGTCGAACCCCGATCAACCCAACGCGTTTGAGGGCCGTGCTATCGTTTTCGACGGCCCGGAAGATTACCACAGGCGGATCGATGACGAGTCTCTCGGCATCGACGAATACTGTGTTCTCATCATGCGCGGCGTAGGGCCGATCGGCTACCCGGGCGCTGCAGAAGTCGTGAACATGCGCGCGCCCTCCTATCTTCTGAGGCGGGGCGTGACGGCGCTGCCTTGCATCGGCGATGGACGCCAATCCGGCACATCCGGTTCACCCTCGATCCTCAATGCCTCGCCCGAAGCCGCAGCTGGTGGGGGTCTTGCCCTTGTTCAGACAGATGATCGCGTGCGCATTGATCTAACCGCCTGTTCTGCGGATATGCTGGTCGATGAAGCCGAGCTTGAGGCGCGTCGCGCCGCACTTCCAGATCATCCTTTCACCCCGGAAAGCCAGTCACCTTGGCAAGAGATCTTCCGCGAACGCGTCGGCCCTCTCAGCGAAGGCATGGTCCTGCGAGGCGCCACGGAATACCGCGATATTGCCAGGACAAAAGGCACGCCGCGCGACAATCACTGAATCAAGCGTGAGGGCGAAACATCACCGCCCTCAAAGCTTCAAACCACACCCCTCGAAGGCCGTGCGCGTGCGGTTCTTTTCCTCTTCGCTCAACTCCAACATCGGATGACGCACAAAGCCGCCTGCCTGTCCCAGCAGCTCTTGCCAATACTTGCCGTGCGCTGTCGGCTTACCCCCCGGCTTTGTTGAACGGATGGCCTGCCGCACCGGCTCCAGGCTGTCGCGCACCATCCGCGCCTTGTCGAACCGCCCCGAGAAAGCTAGCTCGGTATATTCGTGCATCCGTTTGTCGTTTTTTGTCTGTAGCTGATAGGGCGGCGACGAACAGAGATAGAGCTGCCAGCCCAACTCCTCGATATTGTCCAGCCAATCATCTTCAAGCGACGTGGAAACCTGTATCAAGTCTCCGACCATATGGCTCAACCGCACATACATCTCACGCGGCACTGAATATTTGATCGCAACGATGTTCGGTAATTCCGCAATCCGAGCGCATTGCTCCGGCTCCATCAAGTACCCGCTGTCGGGATGACTCCACATCGCAATCCCGATATCGAGCCGATCGCAGAGATATTTGTAGTAGTTGAATAGAACTTCATCACGATCATGACAAAAGCTCAGGACCGGCGCATGAACCACCACAAAATCGGCGTCGCAGGCTTGGGCATGAAGCCCCAATTCAAGCACGTTGCTCACATTCTGGTCCGAGATCGACATGATCGTACCGGCGCGGTCGCTGCACTCTTCCACGGCAATGGTCATATTGCGCTTGCGCTCGTCCATGGACATCGAGAAAAACTCGCCCTGTTTGCCCGCAATAAACAGGCCTTGGATATCCAGATCATCCACCCAGTGCCGGATATTCGCCCGTAATCCCTCTTCGTTGAGGGCGCCATCACCGTCAAACGGGTTCAAAGCCGCGGCCCAAATGCCTCGCATTTGGTCGCGTGCATATTCCTTTGCCTGTGCCTTGGAATACTTCATCGCTGTTTTCCCTCCTCCTTCGACCGATCCGCTCTGGCGAAATGGATAGCGCGCAACGACCCCGCCCCATACACTTGTCTGCAAAAGACAACGTCAGGATACCCATGTCCATCGCACTTATCGGCACCGGCGCCATTGCGTCATACGTCCGCGCCCAACTCAACTCAGCAGGGCTCCCGATCGCCGCGATTGTTGTGCGGCCCGGCAAGAAAAGCGATGGCCCAACGCCTCATGTCTCCACCGTTGCTGACCTACCGCGCGGCATTGAACTTTTGATCGACTGCGCCGGCCACGAAGCCCTTCGCACTCACGGCGTTGAGGCCCTGCGCGCGGGCATCGATGTCGTGACCGTCTCCATTGGGGCTCTTGCCGATGCCAAACTTGAAGCGGAACTCGGCGACGCTGCGCAGGAAGGCGGGTCTGTGCTGCATCTGTCAAGCGGCGCAATCGGCGCGCTTGACGCTTTGCGGGCAGGCCGTGCCGGAACACTCGATAAGGTCACCTACACAGGACGCAAACCACCGAAAGGCTGGATGGGATCTCCTGCAGAAGACAAGCTTGATCTCGCCAACCTGTCCGAAGCCGCAACTCATTTTTCAGGTTCCGCCCGAGAGGCCTCGCTCGCATACCCCAAGAACGCAAACGTTGCCGCCGCCGTCGCACTATCGTCACTGGGTTTTGACAATACAGATGTCGAATTGATCGCTGACCCCTTTGCGACCTCAAACATCCATGAGGTCACCGCGACAGGGGATTTCGGCGCCCTGACCTTCGCAATCTCCGGCAACAGCCTGCCGGACAATCCGAGAAGCTCAGCCCTTGCAGCCATGAGCGTGGTCGCAAAAATTCTTGAGGATCGCAAACCGATCAGGTTCTAAAGCTGACTCGTATTAGTCGATGGACATCTTGTGAGACACGTTCTTTACGACCGTGTAGTGGTGCAAGCCTTCCTCGCCCCCCTCTCGTCCGTACCCGCTCCACTTCACACCCCCAAAGGGCGTTTCCGGCAACGAAGCTTCGAGCGTATTGATAGACAGATTTCCAGCTTCAACACCCTCGGCCATACGATCTGCGTTGGCCGCTGAATGTGTAAACCCATAGGCTGCAAGGCCATAGGGAAGCCGGTTTGCTTGGTAAATCCCCTCGTCCAATGACCCAACCGGATTTAGAATCGCTATCGGGCCAAACGGCTCTTCCGCCATGATGCGCGCAGTATCAGGAACATTCGCGAGAACAGTCGGCTCAAAGAAATACCCCTTGTTCCCAATCCGCGCGCCCCCGGCAAGCAAGTCAGCCCCTTGCTCAACCGCGTCCTCAACAAGCCGCGCCATTGCCTCAAGTCGCCGATCATTCGCAACGGGGCCCATTTCGATCCCTTCAATCAGGCCATCTCCAACAATCGTGGCGTTCGCCTTGGCGGTGAACGCGTCCGAGAACCTGCCAAACAAACCCTCATCGACATAGAAGCGAGTAGGCGACGTACACACCTGCCCTGTATTGCGATACTTTCGATCCGCACAAATCGGAGCAACCACAGCAGGATCCACATCGTCGCAGACAATAACCGGAGCGTGACCCCCAAGCTCCATCAAAACCGGAGTCATGTATTCTGACGCCATAGTTGTCAATTTGCGTCCTACAACCGTCGACCCAGTGAAGGCCACCAACCGAATTCTATTGTCAGGTATCAGGTGGGCCGAGATATCGGCCGGAACTCCAAAAACCAAATTCAACACGCCGTCCGGCAACCCCGCATCCTGAAATGCGCGCGCGATATGCAGCGCACCAGCAGGCGTTTCCTCAGCGGCCTTCAAAATCACCGAACACCCTGATGCCAGGGCCCCCGCAATCTTGCGCGCGGGTTGGCTCATCGGGAAATTCCACGGCGAAAACGCAGCAACCTGACCAACCGGCTGTCGCAATACCATGTGCCGCACTCCCTGAGCGCCGGGGATCACCCGCCCGTACAGCCTTTGCGCCTCGCCGGCATCCCACTCGAAAAACTCAGCACCCCGAATGACTTCAAGGCGAGCTTGCTTATAGGGTTTCCCATGCTCCAACGTGATCGAGTATGCGATCTTTTCGATGCGCTCGCGCATGAGCCGTGCGGCCCGAAGCATCACGTCGCTCCGCTCCCGCGGCGACACCTTGCTCCAAATCCGAAATCCCCTCTCCGCTGCATCAAGTGCATCATCAAGGTCCGTCTTAGCGGCGACCGGTACCTGACCAATCACCGCCTCGGTCGCCGGATTGAAGACTGGCAGGGTGTTCGCGGTCTTGCGCCATGCGCCATCGATAAAAAGGAAGAGTTCTGGGTATTCCATACGCACGCCGTCTCTTTTGCTGTGGTCAATGGCAAAAGCGCTTACGCATATGCCCTCGCCCACTTTACGGTATGACGGAATAAAAGCAGCGCCAACAGCCACCCAGAAAACTCGCGACGATTACCAACACGCGAATTGTTTATTGAATTGAACCTCATATCCCCGCACTCTTGCGACACCATCAAGGAGGGCTGGCATGTCGAAACTTAGCGCGTTCAACTTCAACGGCTGGATTGAAGAGCACAAACACCTGCTAAAACCACCCGTTGGCAATCAGCAGATCTGGGAAGACGCCGACATGATGGTCACAATCGTCGGTGGCCCGAACAAGCGCACCGACTATCACGACGATCCTGTGGAGGAATTCTTCTACCAGATCAAAGGCGATATGCTTTTGAAGCTCTATGATGGCAAGGAATTCTACGACGTCCCGATCCGGGAAGGCGAAATTTTCCTTTTGCCACCCCACATCCGCCACTCACCGCAGCGCCCGCAAGAGGGCTCCATCGGCCTTGTCATCGAACCAAAGCGCCAAATTGGCGAACTTGATGCAATCGAATGGTACTGCTTTGAATGCGGCGCCCGGGTCCACCGTGCCGAGATGCAACTTCAGTCAATCGTGCGGGATTTGCCCCCGGTCTATCAGGCCTTCTATGCGTGCCAAGACGCCCGAACTTGCCCCGACTGCGGCGTCGTTCACCCCGGCAAGGAAGCCCCAGAAGGGTGGGTTCAGCTTTAAAATCAGAAATTTAGTCGTTGACGATAGGTTTTTCGGAACGGCACCCTCATCAGAATAATGGCGCGGCCAAAACGCGCGCAAATATCTAGGGAGATAACAATGAGACTGAAAACTCTTCTTGCCGCCACAGCGCTTTGTGCGCTCGCAACGGCTGGTACGGCGCAAGACGCGCTGAAGATCGGCATGATTACCACACTTTCCGGCCCCGCCGGATATCTCGGAACAGATGTGCGCGACGGCTTCCTTCTCGCTATCGAAGAAGAAGGCGGAACTCTCGGCGGCGTGCCGGTTGAAGTCATCGTGGAAGACGACGGCTTGAAGCCGGAAAATGGCCGCGCCATCGCGGAACGCTTCCTCGAGCGCGATGAAGTCGAGATCATGACAGGTGTCATCTTCTCGAACATCGCACCTGTGGTCGCCCCGCTGACGCTGCGCGCCGGTCGCTTCTACATCTCGCCAAACTCCGGGCCATCGCAATTCGCCGGCAAAGCCTGCCACGAAAACTACTTCGTAGCATCCTGGCAGAACGATACACTCCACGAATCGGCAGGAATCGCAGCATCAAACCTAGGCTACAACAACGCCTACATCCTCGCGCCGAACTATCAGGCCGGCAAAGATGCACTGGCCGGGTTTAAACGCTTCTTCACAGGCGAAATCGTCGAAGAAACCTATACCCAACTTGGTCAAACCGACTACGCCGCCGAGATCGCGAAGATCCGCGCCGCCAAGCCTGAAATGGTGTTTCAGTTCCTGCCCGGCGGGATGGGCATCAACTTCATGAAGCAATACGATCAAGCCGGTCTGCGTGACGAAATTCCACTCGTTCTCGCCGCACCCTCTGCCGACATCAACATCCTGCGCGCAGTCGGCGCATCCATGCTGGGCGTTCAAAATACCTCGCATTGGAACCACGACCTCGACAATGCGGCAAACATCGCTTTCGTAGCAAGCTTCGAGGCAACCTACGATCGTTCGCCAACCGTTTACGCAAGCCAAGGCTACGACACGGCGCGCCTGATCGCGAGCGCGCTGCGCGCCACCGGCGGCAAGGTCACTGCTGATATGGATGGCTTCAGAGCCGCTCTGCAAGCTGCCGACTTTGAAGCGGTGCGCGGGCCTTTTAAGTTCAACACCAACAACCACCCCATCCAGAACTGGTACGGGCGTGAGGTGGTCGAAATCGACGGTGAATTCCGTAACAGAACGACTGGCATCATCGCCGAGAACCATTCTGACGCTTACGCGTCCGAGTGCCCGATGTAAGCTGTAAGCGCCGTAGGACAAAAGAGGGCTGGCCTCCCCGGGCCAGCCTTCGATTTTAACACCCCCGGACCAAAAAATGAGCCAGCTTTTCTTCGAGCAACTGCTGAACGGGCTGCAACTAGGCATGTTCCTGTTCCTCGTCTCGGCCGGCCTTACGTTGGTCTTCGGGTTCATGAACATTATCAACCTTGCCCACGGCTCGCTCTTTATGATCGGAGCCTACGCCGTCGCAGTCCTTACAGACCTAACTGGCTCTTTCTTCCTTGGACTCCTCCTGTCATTCCCAGTGGTCGCCGCCTTCGCGTTGGTCATCGAACTTCTCATCATCCGTCCGCTCTACCACCGCGACCACCTCGATCAGGTGCTTGCCACCTTTGGCCTCATTTTATTTTTTAACGAAGCCGTCTCGATCGTCTTTGGCCGCACACCCTTGTTCCTGAACGTCCCTGAAGCGCTCTCTGGCGCGGTGCAGATTACCGAGACATTCACCTATCCGCTTTACCGCATCACTATCATCGCGGTCGGCCTGATGGTTGCCGCGGTCCTGTGGTTCATCATCGTAAAAACCCGTACCGGCATGCGTATCCGGGCCGGAACAACCAACCCCGAAATGATCCGAGCCCTTGGCGTCAACATCCAGGCCCTAAACACCACAATCTTTGTCGTCGGAGCCCTATTCGCAGGCCTCGCGGGCGGTCTCTCCGCCCCCCTCACATCGGTAGAAGTCGGCATGGGCGAGAACCTTTTGATCCTCAGCTTCGTCTGTATCGTGATCGGTGGCATTGGTTCGATTCGAGGCGCTCTTTTAGGCGCGCTGACGGTTGGTCTTGTCGATACGTTGGGTCGCGCCTTTCTCCCTGACATCCTCGAACAATTCCTCGACCCTGCTACAGCAAACGGGGTCGGCGCAGCGCTTTCCTCTATGTCGGTTTACTTGTTAATGATTATCGTACTGGTCTTCAAACCAACCGGCCTTTTCCCTGTCATAAAGGCCGTCTGATATGCTCAGCGAAAAGCACCTCCCAGCATTCTACGCCCTCGGCGCGCTGCTCCTCGTTGTTCTGCCATGGATCCTCACCGCAGCCAATTCGTCCTACCTCATCTCAACTGCCACGCGCCTCGTCATCTTCGCTATCGGAGCCGTCAGTCTCGACCTCCTCATCGGCTACACTGGCCTCGTCTCCTTCGGCCACGCCGCTTTCTTCGGCGTAGGCGCATACGTCGTCGGCATCCTCGCCTTCCACAACTTCGAAGACACAACGGTTTTGGGCTTCGACGGCACTCTCACAGGCCTCATCGTCCTGCCCCTCGCCATTGTGATCTCCGCCCTTTTCGCTCTCATAATCGGGGCACTCGCTTTACGAACAAAGGGCGTTTACTTCATCATGATCACGCTATCCTTTGGCCAAATGCTGTTCTTCCTCTTCGTTTCCCTCGAGGCTTACGGCGGAGACGATGGCATGATGATGTTCGAAGGCCGCAACGTCCTGCCGGTCATCGACCTCAACGATCGCATCACGTTCTACTATTTCTGCCTCGCAATCTTCGCCGCGTTCTTCGCTTTCTGCCACCGTCTCGTCCGATCAAAATTCGGCCGCGTCCTTGCTGCGATTCGCCAAAATGAAGACCGCATGACATCTATCGGCATCCGCCCTTACAGCGCAAAGCTCCTGATCTTCGTTATCGCGGGCGCGGGCGCGGGCCTCGCAGGAGCGTTGATGGCAAACCACACCGAATTCGTCAGCCCCGGACTAACCCACTGGACCAAATCCGGAGACCTGATGATCGTCGTCATCCTTGGCGGTATTGGAACGCTCATCGGCCCCGTCATGGGCGCATTCGTATTTCTCCTTCTCGAAGAATTTCTGCCGATCATCTTCCACGAACTTGGTATGGACCTTCTCAAGGAACATTGGCGCGTTGTATTCGGGCCAATTCTGATCCTCATCGTCCTCTTTGCTAAAACCGGTCTCTACGGTCTCATCTTCAGGAAAAACGGGTGAGCCGCCCTATGCTGGACATCAAGAATCTCTCCAAGTCATTCGGTGCTTTGCAAGCAACCGAGAACGTCTCTCTCACTGTCAATGAGGGCACAATTCACGCTCTGATCGGTCCCAACGGAGCAGGCAAAACCACCCTCATCAGCCAAATCTCCGGTTATCTTACGCCCGATAGCGGCTCGATCACGTTCGACGGACGGGACCTCCTGGCGCTTCCGGCCCACAAACGCCCCCATGCCGGACTGGTTCGCAGTTTCCAGATTACCTCGGTCATTCCTGAATTCACCGTTCGCGACAACGTGGGTCTTGTTTTGCAATCTCTGGACAACCAGGTCTTCCAGGTTTTCGCCAAAGCAGGCTCAGATCAGGCCGAACGCGCCAAAGCTGACGCCATTCTTGAACGCACAGGCCTTGCGGACGAAGCTGACAGCCGCGCCGAAAATTTGGCGCACGGCCAGAAACGCCAACTTGAAATCGCAATGGCCCTCGCCGCCGACCCGAAACTTCTCCTCCTTGATGAACCAATGGCGGGTATGGGCGTCGAGGAAAGTCGCAATCTCACAACCCTTCTGACTAGCCTTCGCGGCACCACGACAATGCTGCTCGTCGAACACGATATGGACGTTGTCTTCTCGCTCGCAGACAGGATTTCCGTTCTCGTCTACGGCAAAATCATCGCAACAGACACACCCCAAGCGATCCGAGCCAACCGCGACGTGCAAGAAGCCTACCTTGGAACGCATGAACTCCACCAGGAGGACTCCGCCTGATGCTGACCCTTGAAAACGTCGAAACCAGCTACGGCTCGTCCCAAGTTCTCTTCGGAATTAGCCTGACACTCAAGGAAGGCGATCTTGTCATGCTCATGGGTCGCAATGGCATGGGTAAGACAACAACAGTCCGCACAATTACTGGCCTAACACCCGCTAAGGCGGGAACCATTCGATTCAACGGCGACACCATCACCCAACAGCGCCCATATCAAATCGGCCGCGCCGGGATAGCGCTTGTCCCGGAAGGCCGTCAGATTTTCCCAACACTCAGCGTCCGCGAAAACCTCGTTGCGACGGCTGCCAACCGATCTAACCGACCCGGCCCATGGGATCTCGATAAAGTATTCGCGCGCTTTCCACGCCTCAGGGATCGAGTGAACCAGCTTGGAAATTCATTGTCCGGCGGCGAACAACAAATGCTGGCCATTGGGCGCGCTCTGATGACCAACCCCATACTGTTGATCCTTGACGAAGCCACCGAGGGCCTCGCCCCCCTTATCCGCCAGGAAATCTGGTCCGTCCTAAGTGAACTGAAAGCTGAAGGACAAACGACCCTCGTGATCGACAAAAACCTCGACGATATGGCTCGCCTTGCTGATGACAATTACGTTCTCGTCAAAGGCCAGGTCGCTTGGCACGGAGACATCGCCGCCATGCGCGCTGAAGACAACTTTGCTGAAAAATATTTAGGAGTCTGAGGTTTGGAACACCCCTATCGCTGCATGACAATGGCCGACCTCGAAACACAATACGATGCCCGCGGCACGGTAAGCGACTTCGACGCCGAGATGCGCGCTTATCGCAACCTCAGCAATAGCGCCTATTCCAACCTCTCGGTCATCTGCGATATTGCCTACGGCCCTGGCGACGACGAACGCATAGATTTCTTTCCCGCCAAGGCGCCCAACAGCCCGCTGTTTGTCTTCATCCACGGAGGCTATTGGCGCGCTCTGGGCAGATCCGACTCAGCCTTTATGGCGAAATCGTTCGTTTCGATGGGTGTCGGTGTTGCAGTTGTCGAATATTCACTGGCACCGGCCGCGTCTCTGGGCCAAATTGTCGATCAAGTCCGGCGCGCCGTCTCGCACCTCACTCAAAATACGCAACGTCTGAGCTTTGACGCCGCTCGTGTCTACCTCGGCGGCTCGTCTGCGGGCGCTCATCTCGCAGCAATGGCACTCCAGCCGGACACCAGTGAATTAGGAAGCCCGGTCAAAGGCGCGCTTCTTGCAAGCGGTCTGTATGATTTGGAGCCCCTGCGCTTCTGCAAGCCGAACGATTGGCTGTCCCTGACAAAAGCCTTGGCGCGCTTAAATAGCCCGATGCAACTACCGGCCCCCGTCGACGTACCTCTTGTCGTTGTCTGGGGTGAAACCGAAACCACCGAGTTCAAACGCCAGAGTCAGGACTTCACCGCCAAAGTTTCCCAAGCCGGAGGCTCGGTCATCGAATTTGAAGTGCCCAACCGCAACCACTTCGATGTCATCGCTGATCTTGCAGACCCTGAAACACGTCTATTTCGAACAGCAATCGACATGATTAATGCGCCCAAAAAGGTGGTTTCGCCGAAGCCCTAGCTCCATCACGAAAAGAGACCGAGCCGTCCTCGCGGCTCGGCCAGTTGGCGCTGAGCAGGGAAGAAGCCAGCCCAGATTGTATTGGGTGACACAAGAGTTTCTGATTAAAATGTGTTCGAGATCAACAATCACTCGGTAATCCCCCCATTTTTAATGGGGCTCAGCCGTGGAATTCAGGCGGCCATTTTCAGTTTCATGGCGGGTGTTATGGCGCCGTGTTCAACCACGAGTGCAGCCTTTCCAACGGAGGTGCCTTCAAGCTAAACCGCGCCGCCAACGCACACGCCACCGTTTTTAGAAGGTATCTGGCTCTGAGGAAGTGATCACGAGCTTCAATATTCGCGTTTTGGTTGTGAAGCAGCAGAGCGAATATTCGGAAGTAAAGAAGTTTGACTGACTTTCTCCTCAATTCTTCGATTCCTGATAGGGTTGGCTTGGCTACAAATATGAACGTCGTTCATTTATTTGTTGACTCGCGATCGCCGCGCGCGTAACAATTTATTTGAACGCTGTTCATATAAATTCCTGGAGGTCGAGATGAATGTAATTTATTCCACAAAGCCAGTCGGAACCACGGGCTCAGATACACTTGATGGATCCGCTGATCTTGATTGCGCCTATCGCCGGGGCCCATTCAGAGGCTTCCTTGCCGTGGCGGCGCTTGGAGCCGCAGTCGCTCTTTCCGGGTGCGCTGCAGACAATCCCTTGCCCGGCGCTTCATCAACTAAGTTTATGAAGCCCACCCGCGACGCGCTTTTCAGCACCTTCGCAGCCTGCCTTCTGCCCGGCTTCAACGATACCCGCAGCTCTGCATATGCCGGACAGGCGGCGGAATGCAGATTTCGTTGAAATGACAATCAGCTCTCTTGCTTCGAGACA
>NZ_CALJXO010000295.1:0-21054 GCF_937988555.1 uncultured Boseongicola sp.
GGACCTGCTGCACGAGCGCCGCATCGACATCAGTCACGAAACGGTGCGGTCCTGGTAGAACAGATTTGGCCCGATGTTCGCTGCTGAGATCCGGAAAAGGCGGGTCAGCGGGATGCGCGCATACTCGAACTGGCGATGGCACTTGGACGAGGTTTTCGTGAAAATCAACGGCGAGACGCATTATCTTTGGCGCACCGTAGACCATGAAGGTGAAGTGCTGGAATCCTTCGTCACCAAGCGTCGTGATCGCAACGCATAATCTTCGCGCCTGAACTTTGGTGTCCGGCCAGATGAGCAAATAGGACGCGCTGCGGTTCGATGATCGCCTTGGCCTATCGCAGAAAGCCGGGGATCTGAATCAAACTGCGCGGCCCGAGGGCCGCGCAGGTCAATGCGTAGACAGATCACTTACTCAGCAGGTATCGCCAGATCGAGACCCATGATTGGCATGTCCAGCTTGTTTAGCATCTCTTTCGGGCAAACCTGAATGAATTTTAACTTCGCTTCGTCCCAATTCTGCAGAATCTCAGCCGCGCGTGCGCTGCCGCTTTCCTTCAAATGGCGCTCAACAAGCCCCTTTAGCTCATCCATATAGACGCCCTCGTTCACCGGAACGGTGACGAGCGTCTCCATGTTGATCATTTCGGGCGTCTTGCCCTCGGGGTCATAGAGATAGGCCATGCCGCCGGTCATGCCCGCGCCAAAATTCGGGCCAATGCTGCCCAAAATCACCGCGACCCCGCCGGTCATGTATTCGCACCCGTTCGAGCCAGCGCCCTCAACCACAACCTTCGCGCCCGAGTTCCGCACCGCAAACCGCTCCCCTGCGCGACCGGCGGCAAACAGAAACCCGTCTGTTGCGCCGTAAAGCACCGTGTTGCCGATGATCACGTTATCAGCCGCCACCAGAGGCGAGATTTTCGGAGGTCGAACAACAATCGTACCGCCCGAAAGACCCTTACCGACGTAATCATTGGCATCCCCTGACACTTCGATCCGAAGTCCTGGTGCCGCAAAGGCCCCAAGCGACTGCCCGGCAGATCCGTCAAGCCGGATGCTCAGGTGATCGGGCTGTAAGGAATTGCGCATCCCGAAGCGCTTGACGATGTGGCTTGATGTGCGCGTGCCAATGGTCCGGTGTGTATTGCGCACCGAATATCCAAGCTGCATTTTTTCACCGTCATCAAGGAACCGCGCGGCATCTCGCACGATTTCGGCGTCGAGCGTATCATCAACAGTGTTCCGGTCTTTCAGGCGATCATAAACGATCTGATCTGCCCCATCGACGGTGATCAAAAGTGGGTTCAGATCCAGATCATCAAGATGAGCCGCTCCCCGGCTGACCTGGCTCAGCAAATCAGCCCGCCCAATGACATCCGCCAAGGACCGCGCGCCGATAGACGCAAGGATCTCCCGCACTTCCTGCGCATAGAACGTGATCAGGTTCACAACCTTGTCCGCGTCGCCGGTAAATTTGGCCCGCAACTCTTCGTCCTGTGTACAGACACCAACCGGGCAAGTGTTGGACTGGCACTGACGCACCATAATACAGCCCATCGCGATCAGCGCCGCTGTGCCGATGCCGTATTCCTCGGCGCCCATCATCGCGGCCATGACGATGTCACGACCTGTGCGCAAACCACCGTCGGTCCGCAAAGTCACACGCCCGCGAAGATTGTTCATCGACAGAACCTGATGCGCTTCGGTCAAGCCCATTTCCCAAGGCAAGCCCGCATATTTGATTGACGTCGCGGGCGACGCGCCCGTTCCGCCGTTGTGGCCGGAAATCAGGATCACGTCGGCTTTCGCTTTGGCGACACCAGCCGCAATTGTGCCGACACCAGACGCCGCCACTAGCTTCACAGTCACCTTCGCGTGCGGGTTGATCTGCTTCAGGTCGTAGATCAGCTGCGCGAGGTCTTCGATCGAATAGATGTCGTGGTGCGGTGGCGGAGAAATCAGCGTCACACCCGGCGTTGAGTGCCGCAGACGTGCGATCAACTCGGTCACTTTCATGCCAGGGAGCTGACCACCCTCACCGGGCTTTGCGCCCTGCGCGACCTTGATCTCAAGCTCTTCGCATTGGTTCAGATATTCGGCCGTAACGCCAAAACGCCCCGAAGCCACCTGCTTGATCTTCGCTGATGGGTTGTCGCCGTTCGGTTCCGGCACGAAATGCGCTGGATCCTCGCCACCTTCGCCACTGTCAGATTTCGCTCCGATCCGGTTCATCGCAACGTTCAGCGTCTTATGCGCCTCGGGGCTCAACGCCCCTAAAGACATGCCCGGCGTCACGAACCGCTTACGGATCGAGGTGATACTTTCGACCTCTTCGATTGGCACCGGCGTGGCCATCGGTTTGATGTCCAACAAATCACGCAAATGGATGGGCGGGTTCGACCGCATCTTTGCCGAATACTGCTGCCACATCGCATAAGACGCACGCGAACATGCGGCCTGCAACAAGTGCATCGAAGTCGCTTCCCACGCATGGGTCTCGCCCGACTGACGGGCTTTGTAAAAGCCGCCGATTGGCAAGATAGAATCGCCGGCAAAGCCTCTTGCGTGAACCGCTTCAGCGGCCTTTTGCAGACCACTGATACCAATACCCGAGATGCGGGAATGCATGCCTGGGAAGAACTCGGCGACCAATGCGCGCGAAAGCCCCACGGCCTCAAAATTCAGACCGCCACGATAAGACGAAACAACCGAAATCCCCATCTTCGACATGATCTTCAAAAGACCAGCATCAATGGCAGCGCGATACCGCGCCACGGCTTCGGTCAGCGAGCCGTCGATCAAGCCACGCTCAATCCGGTCCGCAATACTGTCTTCGGCAAGATAGGCGTTCACTGTCGTCGCACCGCAGCCGATCAGAACTGCGAAATAATGCGGATCAATACACTCGGCAGATCGCACATTCAGCGAACAAAACGTCCGCAAGCCTTTGCGGGTCAGCCACGAATGCACCGCACTCGTCGCAAGGATCATCGGTATCGCAACCTTGCTGTTATCGGAATTCTGATCCGTCAAAACAAGATGCCCGGCCCCTGACCGCACAGCGTCCTCAGCTTCGGCCCGGATACGCTCCAAAGCAGTCTGAAGGGCACCTTGGGGATCACCTGCCGGGAACGTGCAATCAATCTCGACCATATCGGCATCAAACGTCGTCTTCAGCCGATCAAACTGCGCATTCCCAAGGAATGGGCTATCCAGAACGATGATCTCGGTTTGGCTGGAGTTCTGATCCAGCACGTTTTTCAGGTTGCCGAACCGCGTCTTCAGGCTCATCACGCGGAATTCGCGCAAACTGTCGATCGGCGGGTTCGTCACCTGAGAGAAATTCTGCCTGAAATAGTGGCTCAGCGGACGATACTTTTTCGACAAAACAGCCGATGGAGTATCATCGCCCATCGACGCCAACGTCTCTTTCCCGTCCTCGGCCATCGGAGCCAAAATCTGCTCTAACTCCTCAATCGAGTAGCCCGCCGCCACCTGACGCCGCCGCAATTCATTGCCGCTAAACAGCGGTTGCTCGCTTACAACGGCGAGATCGTCGTCCAACTCCACAACCTTAGCGACCCACTCACCAAACGGAGCAGAATTCGACAGAACCGTCTTCATCTCAACGTCGTGGAACAGCTTCCCCTCGACCATATCGACCGCAATCATCTGGCCCGGACCAAGCGCGCCCTTCTCAACAATCGTGGCTTCATCGGTCGGCACCATGCCTGTTTCGGACCCGGCAATCAGCAAACCGTCACCCGTCACCGTGTACCGCATGGGTCGCAAACCATTGCGGTCCAGACCCGCACATACCCAACGCCCGTCCGTCATCGCCAAAGCGGCGGGGCCGTCCCACGGCTCCATCACGGCATTGCAATAGGAATACATGTCGATCCACGGCTGCGGCAATTCCACCGCCTGCTTCGACCAGCTCTCCGGCACCAGCATCGTCTTCGCCATCGGTGCCGACCGCCCGGCGCGCACCAATACCTCAAACACCGAATCCAGAGCGGCAGAATCGCTCGATCCGGCCGGGATGATCGGCTTGATGTCGTCAGCCATGTCCCCAAACGCGCCCGACGCCATGCGGATCTCGTGGGACTTCATCCAGTTGACGTTGCCCTTCAGCGTGTTGATCTCACCGTTATGCGCCAACATGCGGAACGGCTGCGCCAACCACCACTGCGGGAAAGTGTTCGTCGAATAGCGCTGGTGATAGATCGCAAACGCGCTTTCGAACCGCTCGTCCTTCAGATCTGGGTAAAACTCGGCCACATCCTGCGCCAGCATCATGCCTTTGTAGATGATTGACCGGCACGACAGCGACGCCAGATAAAGCGTCGGGACCTGAGCCGCCAACGCTGCTTTCTCAATCCGGCGACGGATCACATACAACTCGCGCTCAAACGTTTCTTCGTCGACGCCCTTGGAATTCGAGATTAGGATCTGCTCAATCTCGGGCCGCGTCGCGTTCGCCTTTTCGCCCAGCACATCAATGTTCACAGGCACATGACGCCAGCCATAGATGTAATACCCCATGCGAAGAATTTCGGTCTCGATAATCGTCCGACAGGTCTCCTGAGCGCCAAAGTTCGTGCGCGGCAGAAACACCTGACCCACGGCCAGCATTTCGCCGCCGCGCGGCGTATGTCCCGTGCGCTCGATCATGTCGCCAAAGAACGCAAACGGGATCTGCACGTGGATGCCTGCGCCGTCACCAGTCTTGCCGTCCGCATCAACCGCGCCTCGGTGCCAAACGGCCTTCAACGCATTGATGCCGTTCTCGACAACTTTCCGGGATTTTGACCCGTCAATCGACACCACAAGCCCGACGCCACAGGATGCGTGCTCGTCTTCGCTGCGGAACAACGAATGCTCGGTCATCCATTGGCGGCGGGCTTCCTCGGCGGCGGCCCATTCTGCATCATATTTGGTCATCGTCGCGTCTCCTCATTGTCGGAGAAAAGGGCTTCGACTTCGGCCCTTGTCATCGTTTTGTGGTCATGGCTCAGATCGAACGCGGCAGGGCGCTCGTCTGCGTAAAATTCAATACCAACCGGCAGACCGGTCGCGTCAGGAAACAGGCCCGCCGACAGCTTTAAAAGGCCCTTCATCGGCCCTTCTGCCGTCACGCGATAGAATACGCCCGAGCCGCACTTGCTGCAAAAGCCGCGCTCGGCCCAAGGCATAAGGGCAATCGTCTTCACCGGGCCCTCGATGCGCACGGTGTTGGCGTCAGCCTCGAACGCAAAGTTCATGCCCCCCGTCCAGCGCTTGCAATTGTCGCAATTGCAGGCGGTTATATAGGGCTGCGTCGGTGTCGCTATTACCGAAACAGCACTGCACATGCATTGGCCTTCCAGAGCGCCGGTCATGTTGACTGCGACGCCAGATAGGCATCTAACTTTGCCATCTCGTCGGCTTCGGCGCTTTGTCTTGCGCCGCCAAACGCAGGTATCCAACTTGGTCGATAATCGACGAAAATCTCTTCGGTTACCCGCATCCCAGATTGATCGTCCAAAAGTCCGGCGGCCAAAATTTGCGGCGCCTTGCCTTGCATCTTCCAATAGATCGTCGATCCGCACGTCCCGCACACCGTGCGCTCGCCCCGCTCGCTCGCATGATGGTCGCGCATACTTTCGGCGCCCGGCATTTCAAGGTTTTCAATCGCGACTGCGAAATACGGACCACCGCCGGTCCAACGCTGACACTGCACGCAATGGCACGCCTGAATGGTATCGCCAACGACGGCGGTGAACGTTACCGCGCCATGCAAACACTGTCCTGTCTTCCGCGCCATCTTCAACCCTCATTACCCGAACGGGTCAGCTTTGCTGTCCCATGTGGCTGCCAAATCCCCAACTCGTTTGGCGCCTGCACCAACGCAATACCGACGTCATTCCGACATTACTCGGCAGCGACTTTTGCCGCTTGACCGATATAGTCCAAAATCGCGTCGGCCGCCTCGCGCCCATCGCGAATTGCCCAGACAACAAGCGACGCACCGCGCACAATATCACCGGCGGCATAGACGCCCGGCACGTTGGTCGCATGGGTCTTAAAGTCCGCCCTCACCGTGCCCCAGCGTGTGACTTCCAAACCGTCCACGCCCCAAAGCGTCGGCAGGTCTTCCGGCTCGAACCCAAGTGCTTTGATAACCAAATCCGCGCCTTCAACGTAATCCGACCCTTCAATCAACTCCGGCACCCGACGCCCGGTCGCATCGGGTGCACCAAGACGCATCTTCTGCACCATCACGCCGTCAACTTCTTCGCCGGTGAAACCTTTGGGGGCCGACAACCATACGAACTCAACGCCTTCTTCTTCGGCATTTTGCACTTCGCGCTGCGATCCTGGCATGTTCGCCTTGTCGCGCCGATAGAGACACTTCACGCTTTCTGCGCCCTGACGGATCGCGGTCCGAACACAGTCCATTGCCGTGTCACCGCCGCCGATGACGACCACACGCTTGTTTTCTGCGTCCAGCAATCCGGCGTCAAATTCCGGCACCTCGTCGCCGAACGACTTACGGTTCGACGCTGTCAGATAGTCAATTGCCCGCACAATCCCCTCGGCACGAATACCTGGAGCATCCAGCTCGCGTGACTTGTAAACCCCTGTCGCAATTAGGATTGCGTTGTGTTTCGCCTGTAATTCGTCAAACGTGATGTCCACGCCGACGTTGCAGTTCAGCACAAATTCTACGCCACCCTTTTCAAGCTGATCGTTGCGCCGCATCACGACGTCTTTCTCAAGCTTGAAGCCAGGAATGCCATAGGTCAGCAATCCGCCCGCACGGTCATAGCGGTCATAAATCGTGACCTGCACGCCGGCGCGCCGCAACCGATCTGCTGCCGCGAGTCCACCGGGACCGCCGCCAATAATACCGACGCTTTCAGGGCGTTCCGCATGCGGAACAATCGGCTTTACCCAGCCTTGCTCCCAAGCCGTGTCGGTGATGTATTTCTCAACTGACCCGATCGTCACGGTGCCATGACCAGACGCTTCGATTACGCAATTGCCTTCACAGAGACGATCCTGGGGGCAGATCCGTCCACAAATCTCGGGAAACGCATTCGTCGCCTGGCTGATCTCGTAGGCCTCGCGAAGGCGCCCCTCGGCCGTCAGCTTCAGCCAATCCGGGATGTTGTTGTGCAGCGGGCAATGAGTCTGGCAATACGGCACGCCACATTGGCTGCACCGGCTCGACTGCTCCTTGGCCTTCTGGTCCGCGTACTCGGCGTAGATCTCGTGGAAATCCTCACGACGTACAGTGGCTTCGCGCTTTTCGGGCATGTCACGCGGTGTAGAGACAAACTTAAGCATCGGGTTCTCGGCCATGGCTCGGACCTCACGTAAAATTTCCAGATCGCTCTAATAAGCGGTGTTCCGGAAAAAGAAAAGGCAGCAATGCTGCCCTAAAATGCGATTATTTGGATGGTCCGGTATGATTTTATGCCGCAGAAGCGCAATAGTAGGTCCGAAATGTTACCTAAATAGAATCTTTCCATCGAATCTCAATAGGTTAGTGTAGCCACACTTTCCGCATCGCAGCGAGACCCATGCCCATATTTCATCTGATCCTCGTCGCCGTCATTCAGGGCATCACCGAATTTCTGCCGATTTCCAGTTCGGGTCACCTCATTCTGCTCCCGAATCTTACTGGGATGGAGGATCAGGGCCAGGTTATCGACGTCGCCGTGCACGTCGGCACTCTTGGCGCGGTGGTGCTCTACTTCTGGGCTGATTTGCGCCGCGCGCTTCTGGGTATTCCAAAGATCTTAAGGCGACAGATCGACGACCAGAATGCATGGCTTGCGCTGTGCCTGATCATCGCGACCATTCCTGTCGTACTCGCGGGTCTAATCTTCAAGCTGACCGGTTTGGACGACATTCTCCGCTCGGTTGCAGTCGTTGGTTGGATGACCCTGATCTTCGGGATTGTTCTATATTGGGCCGACCAAACCGGAACGGTCGAAAAAACCGCCGAGCGTTGGGGTATCAAAGATGCGGTCATCATGGGCCTTGCGCAAATCCTCGCGCTAGTCCCTGGCACGTCCCGTTCCGGTATCACGATCACCGCAGCGCGTCGCCTCGGTTACGCCCGCGAGGACGCTGCAAGACTGGCGATGTTGATGTCGGTCCCCACCATCCTCGCGTCCGGAGTTCTGCTCGGCGCCGAGGTCGCACTCGCAATGGATGCAGCGGCCGTTAAAGATGCAGCAATCGCCGCCGTCTTTGCATTCGGAATGGCACTTGCCGCTCTGGCAATAATGATGCGTCTCCTGCGCAGCGTCAGCTTCACACCCTACGTGATCTATCGTATCGTCCTAGGGCTTGCGCTGCTTTGGGTGGCCTACACTTAACCCTTAAGGTTACGCGCACTTTCTTTCAGCGCAGCGTACTGACCCGACGGGCGGAAAATCCAAAGATAAGACGGCAAAATCGCATCCATCGAACTCGGCGCAATTCCAAGCGTATCCAAACCCTTCGCGCCCTCTGAAACCACGTTGTCGCGCGTCAGTTCCTTTAGCTGATCGCGGGTAACTGGCTGAGGGGCTAATCCACCCGTAAGCGATGAAGCAACGCCTGTTATGGCGGCCAAAACCCGGCCCATCCAAAACGGAAACCCAATGACCAGACGACGACGACGAACGACGTCCAGCATCGTCTTGATTAACTCACGGAAAGACGCCACTTCAGGCCCGCCAAGCTCATAGACGCCGGGCGCAGCTTGACCGATTGCGCCCAATTCGGCGGCGGCAGCAACATCATCAACATAGATCGGCTGGAACTTCGTTTCGGCTCCAAACAATGGCACCATCGGAGACATCCTCGCCATGCCTGCAAAGCGATTGAAAAACTGGTCTTCCGGCCCGAACACAACAGAGGGCCGCAAAATGACCGCGTCAGGCATCGACGCCAAAACGGCATCCTCACCAAGACCCTTCGTCTTCCCATATACGCTAGGCGCATCCGCCCCGGCCCCGATTGCCGAGATATGCACCATCCGCGCTACCCCAGTTTCAGCCGCGATGCGGGCAATTCGTGCCGCACCTTCGTGCTGCACGGCCCCCAAATTATTCTTGCCCTTGGCATCAAACGTTCCAACGCAGTTGATCACGGCCTCGGCCCCGGTCATCACCGCACGAACGCTGTCGTCGTCGCGGATGTTGCAAAACACGGGCTCTACCTGTCCGACAACGCCGTAGGGTTTGACGAAGTGGGCATCATTCGGGCGCCGCACTGCAACCCGCACACGCCATCCCTGACGGGCCATCCGTTGTGCAATATACCGACCCACAAAGCCCGATCCGCCATATATCGTTACGAGTCTCGACATGCGCGTAGTCCTCTTTCGTTCGCCCACGGGTGTAGCGTTGCACCGCCCAACCGACAAGGCGCATTTCGCCTTGTGATTGGTCGTTGACAGGCCTTGGATCGCCGCGTATTTCCCCCGGTCACGACACCTGCCCAGGTGGCGGAATGGTAGACGCGCTAGCTTCAGGTGCTAGTATTGGCAACGATGTGGAGGTTCGAGTCCTCTCCTGGGCACCACAAAACCCCCGATAACTTCAAGAAAACAAAGAAAACCTTAGTGTTTAGCGTTTTGTGGGACCAGTTCCGGGACCGCTTTTAGGACCACTTTCGTCAGGTTTGGGCTGTGGTTTGTCAGGTCTGGTGGGTCGTTGGGGGTTGCGCCGGGTGATGCTGCGGCTGAGATTACTCAGCATGGACCAGAAAATGCCTCTCAAGCTCCCCCGCTACGTGTTCCGCCGGGCCAACGGCTCTTTCCGCTATAAAAGGAATGTTCCCAACACCAGGTGCCGCAAGCATCAGCAAGGGCGATCGCAGTAATGTGCCTGGCGATCAGTCGACTGGGAGAAGATGCCCCGCGCCATCAGCTGATGGGCCATGCGGAAACGCTGCTGAAGGAGGAGATTTAGAGAAGGTGGGGGTGCGATCGAAAAAGGTGAGCCTGTGGATATCTCGTAATTAACACTACAAAAACCGCCCAAAAACTGCCCCTATCCGTAGATTCTCATAAATAGCACTACAACGACATCCGTTGACCCGCGCAATCAATGCAGGAGCGCTAAGAGCACAATATCTGCTGGGTCAAAGCACCGCCACCTGCCGGTACGTAGCGCCACGCAATGTGTGCGGTCCATTTGACTTCAGGTGTTTGCGAGCCGCGTTCATCAGTGCTGCATCGGTCAGATGCTCGCGTAGCGCCTCCAGATCCATGGCCTCTCGATCAATATCTTCGATTTCCCAGGACATTCTGATCGCTTCTGCACCCGCCGGGTGACCGGATTGTGTCGGGTAGGTGCTGCCGAGAACTTCTCCTGTAGTGTTGTCGACCAAGAAAGACTCGCCATCTCGGTTCCAGTCGCTGCCTGACTGTGATGGCGGATAGGTCTCGCGAGCTTTTTCGCCAAGAACCTCAAGAACTTTTTCTTGTGCAACCTTCGTGTCGTTCTCCATATTTTTGAAGAAGCCTTCAACGTGCTTCACCAACTCTCTCAACGGCTTTGTATCGCTGAGCCGAGTCGATCGGCATAACGACGCGTGCTCATTTAGCTGTTCGGCAAACCTTTTAGCTTTTGCCACCTCATCAGTCGCATGCAGAGCGGCAGGTATTCGGTCCCGCGCAGCCATGAGATCTTCGTGCCTTTTCACCAAACTCTCGTTAGAGTCTTTGATCGTTTGAACAACTGCGTCGAAGTCTATCGCGAAGACGTTGTTTCTACCTGCCATCTCAGGGTTTTTCTCTCTCTTTTTGTTGATCTACGAACAACTAAGCCAGTTCTCGGCTTTAAGGCTGCATGAACACCATGCCCAGCGTCAGGCAAAGCTCGATCGCCAAATCCGAATAGACGGCCTGACCACCAGACGTCATTCGCGGTGGTGCCGCCCACAAAGCGAGCGCGTCATCGCCGATCCAGACCGTCAGATCACCGCGTCGCCGCAGGCTTTCATCGTACTGGGCCAACTAGAGGCGAAGGCTGGGGAAAAGAGCTGCGTGGGTATATCTAACGTAAGATAAACTATACTCGCGCATAATTTATGCTCATGATTGACGCGCATAATCTGAAAGCGTACTCTTGCTTCAGGAGGCGCTCTTATGAATTCTCATACACGAAAGCCCACCAATCTGTCGATGGATGCTATTTTGCTTACAGAAGCAAAAGCATTGAAGATAAATCTGTCTCGCGCCGCAGAGGACGGGGTTCGTAGCGCAGTTGCTGCGGCCAAAGCAGAGCAATGGAAAGTTGAGAATGCTGCTGCAATTCGGAGTTCTAACTCATACGTCGAGAAGCATGGTTTGCCGCTCGATCGTTATCGTCAATTCTGATGCCTAAATATGACGTGTTTCCTAATCCGTCCGGAGACGGTTACCTTTTGGATGTCCAAACAGATCTGTTGAGTGATCTGAACACTCGGGTCGTCGTACCGTTGCTGCCAACATCAAGCGCACCGAAGCCGGCAACAAGGCTCAACCCAATTTTTAACCTCGAAGGTCAGCCAGTCGTTATGGCAACGCAGTTTATGGCGGCGGTACCAAACGGCATTCTCAAGACCTCAGTTGGAAAGCTCGATGAAGAGTTTGAGAAGGTCACATCCGCGATCGACATGCTAATTCAGGGTTTTTAGGCGATTCAAATCAATACGACTATCACTTATTTAACATAACCATCCTTGTGCGCTAAGTCAACAATACTGACCTATATAGTGTATTCCCGCAAATTCAGCACATCCCTGTCTGATAGCAGTCATTGATACATGGCTCGTGTGGGTCTAGTCAGCGGGACAAAAAATCAATTCCACGGTGAAAATCCCCAAGCCCTCCCATCAAATGAAAGGGCCAAAGTGGCCGACTTTTAAGCCGCCCGCGACAACACAATGCCGCCGCTACCGTGGCCGAGTATTGCTCCGCCGATTACATCGGATTTGGACGGCTAGATAAACTACCGTCAACACGACTGCGATTGTCCCAATGATGTTGGTAACGATCTGAACTGTTTCGATCATTCGCTTTCCTTCCCTTGAATATTCGAAAGGTTAGACGCACCGACAATCTAAAGATAGATTCGGCTACGATTGGCCGATTTGGAAAACCAATCACAACTGTCACATGCACTTGAAGTGCGTTTCACTAAGATCAGGTCTTTTGCTTCTGACCCTCAAATTGAACGACCGTTTTGTCCCGCACACGGACGTTTCAGCCAGCAAAAATGCTGCATAATGCACGAAAGTCCGGTTCGACGGGCCGCACCGCAGCATGACGGAAGGCAGTTCAATGTCCGCAAAGGGCCGTTCATGTTGGTCGGGGCGAGATCGTTTGGCAGGATCGCTGCGATGCGGCTAACGGCAGCAAGGAGCCCGAAGCAAACGCTCGATGGGCCCCTGGGCGCAGCGATGCGGCGAATGACGTCTCTGGGCCCTGACTTACCCTCTTCGGACTGATCCTCCGCTGCGAGCGCATTCGTCCGGTGTCAGCCCAATTTCAGCGCAGTGCTTTCCTTCCTGAAGCAGGCAATGAAAGCCTGTTCTCTCGTCAGCCCGGCTACCTTCATGCTTCCCAGCCGGATTCTCGAACTTCGCAAAAATGGCAGCGATCGTATCCATTTTAACTATTCTCGACTTGCGTCCGTCAAAATGACAATGATCGTTGCCATTTTGGCGTGACCGCCCTATTCAGCATTCATATGGCAACGATCGCACGCATTTTGGGAGCTTCGATATGATCGGCACTGCTGTCACTGACCCAGCATCTCTTGGGAGAGCCATTCGTCAAGTTCGTCAAGCATCGAAGATTACACAAGAAGATCTTTCGCTTCAGACTGGCATATCCCGAACTACGATCCGTGCAATTGAACACGGTAAGGAGACGGCTCATGTCGGCCTTGTCCTTCAGTTGTGCAGGGATCTGGGCATGACAGTTATCATTGGCGCGCCGACCAAGGAAAGCCGATCATGACCACGCTGGATGTGTACCTAGAGGGTGCGGACGAACCAATCGGCAAACTGAAATCAGAGCCAAACGAAGAAATATCCTTCTCCTACACGACTTCCGATCTGCCGCACCCCATATCGGTCTCCCTTCAAGTAAGGGAAGAGCCATTTGGTGATGTTGCTACCAGGGGCTTCTTCTCGAATCTCCTTTTCGAGAATGAGATGCGCAACCAAGTAATGGAAAAGCACGCGATCTCCGCAGGTGACATCGTTGGGCTGCTTTACCACCTAGGGACCGATTGCCCGGGCTCAATAAGCTGCGTTCCGGAGGGCGCCGGTCCGGTCAAACGCCCCGGCTTATTGGCCGTAGATTACGAGCTAATGGACGGCTCACCGCAAGTTCCCGAGGCCCTGTCTGATGCCGAAGGGCCGCTCGCAGTGTCGGAAGAGCTCGCTCGTTTCATGACATCACTGCGCGATAATCGCCGGCTGCCGCCGCAGTCTGAGGACCCCTCGCCGCTGGCTGGAGTGCAAGGGAAGATCGCCATGACCCGTTTACATGATGGCCGACTGGCGCTCCCCAAGAAGGGGAGCGGCGCACCGACCACGCATATCCTGAAGGTTCCACAGGCGAACCAAATGCACTCAGTCCGGCAGGAACAGCACGCAACCCGCCTGATGGCTCGCATCCAGAAGCATAAGACCGCGCAGACGTGTGTCATCGGCGAGGGTGATCTCCAAGGCCTGTTGGTCGAGCGATTTGACCGGCGCACCGAGGACGGGAAAGTCTACCGTATCCACCAGGAGGACTTCTGCCAGGCACTCGGGTTGGGGAACACCTTGAAGTACGAGAGAAAAGGAGAGCCTGGCAGGATATTCGATGCCCACGCCGTCGGTCGCCTAATGAATGCGACCGCACAACCAGGAAAGGCGCGGATCGCGTTCTTCGAGATCACACTGGCGAACATGCTGCTTGGAAACTCGGACAATCACGCGAAAAACCACGCCCTGCTCTACACCGGCCAAAGACCCATATTGTCCCCAGCATATGACATCGATCCTGTTATGCTCGACTACAGTGTAACGCACGAGATGTCCTTCCGCATTGGTAGCGCCCGTATGGTGGACGATGTCAAAAAGGAAGATCTCGACCTATTTCTAAAAGCAATCGGTGCCAAAGGGCTGGTGCGCCCGCTTGCGCGGCGCTGCGCCGAAATGATCGAAACATCCATTGCACTAGCCGCGGAGCTCCCGCGCCCCGCCGCAAAGCAACTATCTGATGTGATCTTGCAGCAAGCCTATCATCTCTCAGCCAATGCAGGTTTCGGGATCGATGTGCCAGAATTTGACAATGTGCCTGTGAATCGGCCCGGAGCGTCGGACTAAAACACTACGCAGTCGGGAAAACCTGGGCTCAGGCCCCAATGCGATTTGACGGATCAGCTGGATACGGGCACCTCGCAAACCTACAAAATGAGTGATCTGTTTCGGCTCACAGAAGTGCAGATGGAGCACCTGCGTCCGTTCTCTCCAAAGAGCCGCGGTCGTCCAAGCTGGGGGCGGGTCATCCGCTACCCGCGCATAGCCGTCGTACGGCAGGGCACAAACAGCACTTGCAACGAACGGCAGGAAGGTCCGCGTTGCGGTCATTTGGCCCAAGAACATGCTGCACGATGCACGAATGGCCGGTCTGGCGAAGCTGCGGCGCAGCATCAGATCGACCGACGAGCGGCAGCTAATACCAAGCGCAGAAATCACTGACCTGTCTGTGCCCAATCTCTCATTGCGATTGATGTAATGGTTTGTGGCTGATTGATGAGATTGCTCCATGCCTCGCAAGCTGCATCGACGATGGCATCGTAGGTTTCAAAGACTCGGTTCGAGAGCCAGTTGGATCGCATGTATTGCCAGACATTCTCCACCGGGTTCAGTTCTGGTGACTTGGATGGCAGCAGAATGGCGGTGATGTTCTTGGGCATTGTGAGCTTGCTGGTCGTGTGCCAACCCGCCCGATCCATCAGCACGACGGCATGGGCTTTGCGGGCGACCTGTTTGCTGATCTCTTCGAGATGTAGTTGCATGGCCTCGGTATTGGCGGTTGGCAGGACCAAGGCGGCGCCGATACCGCGCTTCGGGCAGATGGCCCCGAACAGGTAGGTATTGTGATAGCGCTGATCGGCAGGCAGGCGGGGCCGTGTCCCCTTGCGCGCCCAGATGCGCACCCGCCCGTTCTTTTGCCCGATGCGGGCTTCATCCTGGAACCACAGCTCAATTGGCGTGCCTTGCGGCAGGTCAGCTATGTGCGTCGCCAGTGTGTTGGCGAAGTTTTTTTAAAAGCCTCGATCACCTGCGGCTCTTGCGCAGGATGCTGCGGGCGACCCGAGATGTGGGAGAAGCCGAGGGCGGCCAGATAGTCGGAGATGACGCTTTTTGAGCACGTCACCCCGAAACGCTCATCGATTATCCGAACCAGATCGATACGTCGCCACCGCACAACACCATCGGTTTTCCGGTTTGGTCCCGTTTCAACGATCTGAGCCAGTTCCTGCATCTGCTCATCGCTCAGCAAACGGGGGCGCCCGGCCCCCTCCCGGTTTACCAATCCTTCCGGGCCATCTTCATTGAAACGAAGGACCCAATCCCTCAATGTCTGGCGATCCATCCCGCCAATTCGTGCAGCCTCTGTCCTGTTCATGCCGTCATAAACAGCTGCGAGGGCCAGCAACCGACGTATCTGGCGATTGTCACGGCATCGGCGCGATAACTGGCGCAGGGTGGGAGCAGTGAAATCACGGCGAAGAGGTATGGCAGCAGGCATGGCAAATCTCCTTTGCCATGGTGAATCAGAAAATCACTGTCTTGTGAATCCCCAGAGAGTCAGAAATTGCTGACCTTGGTATAAGGGCCGTTCATGTTGGTCGGGGCGAGATCGTTTGGCAGGATCGCTGCGATGCGGCTAACGGCAGCAAGGAGCCCATTGTGGTCAGCGATAAAGCGAACAGAAGGCCAAAGAATGGATGTGCGTCACCCGTTTGGCTGACAAGATACAGGTCGGGTTGCCGCTATCCTCATCAATGCAAACAAGTTCTCATTCCGAGCATTGAAAGGAAGCGACATGGACTACTCTCAAATATTATCATCATTGTCGCAACACATCTATTCAGTGAGACGCGGAAAAGCCTTATGATTATGGAAGTTAAAAGATTGTCGGCTGCTTTCTGACGCATGGACCACCTCTCATAGAGCGATTCACATGGCTTCAAGGCAAGAAATTCACCCATAATGCTGGTCTACTTCAAGAAATGGGGTGACGGTTTCTCGCAAATCCTATGTATTGCTCTGGAAGTTTAACGTGTTCAGCAGGGGAAATAATATGAACGAGATCTTCAAACGCTTCGCGATCGGTCTGACCGGTGTTGGCCTCAGCATGTCTGCGGCCTCAGCAGAGGAATGGCGTTTTAACAATTTTCTTCCGGAAACGCGTCCGGAATCTGTGCAGCTTGAGCAGTTCGTTTCTGAAGTGAACGCCGCGCTTGGCGGAGAGACATCCCTCAAGCTTTATAGTGGTGGCTCTTTGGGTCTTCCCAATACAGACACTCTTCGGTTCTTGCCCAAGGGCGCGGTAGAGATGAGCCTGATGTGGGCAAACTATCTGGGCCGCGACGCGCCCGCCCTCAGCTCTGTCGTGGTTCAGGGTACCATCGGCTCTATCGAAGAGTTCGAAAAAGCGATCCCGACTGTTCGTGATATCTACGAAGAAGAGTTCGCTGAATGGGACGTCGCCTCGGTGGGTTACGTTGCAATTCCGATGTTGTCTGTATCGGTATTTTGCCGCGAAGAGCCTGTCCGAAAAATCGAAGACCTTAAGTCGAAAAAGCTGCGTGTCTGGGCACGCGATCAGGTTGAAGCCTTCACCCGTCTTGGCGTGTCCGCACAGATCATTCCGCAAGAAGAAATGTATGTCGCCATGAAAACTGGCGTCGTGGATTGTGCACTTTATCCGGCTCTTTATGCGCATACCGTGTCTTTGCAGGAAGTCTCGAAATATGCGTCTTTTCTTTATCCGATGGCCTCTGGCCCTTATGTAATTGGCGTCTCGACAGATCGTTGGGAAAAGACCGACGACACCGTCAAAGCAGCGATTTCCGAGGCGGCCGAAGATTTGTGGGAACGGACGAACCAGTACGAGGCCGATTATCAGCGTGAACTGGACGCCCGAGCCAAGCTGGCTGAAGGCGGCATCATCTGGGGTGAGGATTACTCGGATGAAGATCGCGAAACGTTCGTGGCCTCCGTTACTGAGACATGGAAGATGCTGGCCGAAGAAGCGGGTGGCAATGCACCAGCTTACCGCGATCGTGTTCTTGAGGCACTAGGGCGCTAAGGCGCATACTTGGGGATGCGGATTAAAAACACCGTTGCGCTGGGGCTGGAATATCTGGCCCTGGCCTTCGCGGCGCTGGCGGCTTTGGGCCTGACACTTATTGTCGGCATTATTGTCACCAGCGTCGTGATGCGCAAATTTGCAAATTCACCACTGCATATTACCGAAGAAGTCGTTGGCCTTTTGTTAAGCGTCGCGCTGTTCCTTGGGCTACCGATGGTAACGCTAAGATCAAAGCATGTGCGTGTCTCACTGCTCACCACGTATGTCACAGGTAAAAGCAGGGCTGCGCTGCAAGTCGCAGGATTGGTGGTCGGCATCGGGTTTTTCGGCTGGCTGATCTGGGAAACCATTCCGTGGTTTGAATTTGCCTTCAAGCGCAACCTCAAAACAGAAACGACTCGGATACTGCTTTATCCGTGGATGGCTCTGATGCCGCTGTCCCTGGCTCTTACCGGCGCCATTCTGGTTGCTCGCCTGGTCGGTATACTTGAGCGCGAAGAGACCGCCGAAAGCAAACTGTCAACGTCTGGTGAGGCGCGCTGATGTCGCTTTGGTTTACGTTGGTCGGTGGCGTTATTGCGACCGCCGGAACGGGTGTGGCGTTGGGCGCAGCCCTTGGCATTACCGGCCTTTTCATACTGCAATTCTATTCCAACGGGGCAACCTCGGTCGCGATTGACGCGATTTGGAATGTTTTTAACTCTTTCACTCTAAGCGCTGTCCCGATGTTTATTTTGCTGGGCGAAATCCTTTTGCGCAGTGGCATCAGCGAAAAAGCGTATTCCGCATTTTCTCCTGTTTTTCGCCGGATACCCGGCGGGCTTTTGCATACCAATATCGCCGTTTGCACGTTGTTCGGCGCTGTCAGTGGCTCGAGCCTTTCAACAGCGGCTGCTGTTGGATCGGTCGCTTACCCCGAGATGTCAAAGCGCGGCTATGACAAAGACACGGTGGTCGGCAGTCTTGCAGGTGGTGGCACGCTGGGCCTTTTGATCCCGCCCAGTCTGTCCTTCCTGATCTACGGCGCACTGACAGAAACATCTATTGGCAGGTTGTTTGCGGCAGGCATCATTCCCGGCATTATGGTGGGGGCGATGTTCATGCTGTATCTTCTGGTGAAGTGCGTCCGAAATCCCGCGATTGCCCCGCGTGATCCGCACAAATCCTCGGTAGGTGAAATCCTTGTCGGATTCCGGCACATCTGGCCGCTGCTTACCCTGATCGTTGGGGTGATTGGTACAATCGTTGCCGGTATAGCGACACCGACGGAATCCGCTGGCGTCGGCGTGGTGCTGGCCGTTTTCATTTGCTCGATCTGGGGTAATCTTACTTTCACCAAATTGATCGAGGCGGTGTATCAGTCAGTCTTGCTGTTCTCGTCGATCGGCTTTTTGGTGTTGGGGGCAACAATCCTTGCGCAATCTGTCAGTATTCTAGGCCTGCCCCAACAGATTTTAGAGACCGTCGCCCAGAGCGGGTACGGCAAATACAGCGTTCTGATGATCGTGGTCTTGATATATCTCATTCTGGGCTGTTTCTTTGACGGTCTGTCCTTGATGATCATGACCTTGCCAGTTGTGTTCCCGTTGCTGACGGGTCTTGGTTTTGATCCGATATGGATCGGGGTGATTATCACCATCGTGATCGAAATCGGTCAAATCACCCCCCCGGTCGGGCTGAACCTTTCAGTTCTGACGGCGCTTACGAAAAACGAGGTCAGTTTGGGGCGTGTGGCCTACGCAACCGTACCGTATTGGCTGATCCATTTGTGCGCGATCGTGATATTAACGATGTTCCCAATTCTCGCTCTTTATCTACCAAACCTCCTTTTCTGAGACCGGAAAACGCCAATGAACGTGAAAACGAAGCCGAAAACCTTTGGTCCTGTGTTTGCCTTTTTTGATGGGTCTGAAACCACGCAATACGCGTCTAATCCAGCTTCAGAGAAGTCTCTGCATCCGCCCGTCGGGACACCCGTAGACATGCTGCTGGCGTCGCTTGCCTATTGTATCGTCAAATCGGTCGAATGGGCTGCAAAGGACCACAAATCGTCTTTGCACTCTTTCGCGGTGAAAGTGACTGGAACCAAGGCTCTTGATTTGCCAGGACGGGTCGAAAAGATGGAAGTTATCATTATCGGTGATCTGGTGGATGATAGCGCCGTGGCCGGACAAATCGTAAAGCTGGCAAAATCAATCTGTACCGTCAGCAATACGCTTAATTGTGCTGTATTGGTTTCAACGGAACCCGCGGCGGATGACTGAGAACACCCTGAGCGGAGCCGATATTCCCGTCGACACGCAGACCACTCTTGAGATGCTCGAAGACGCCCCCGCCGAGGTTTATGCCCGCCTGCGAAAGGGCAGCCCGATCGTCAGGCTCCAGGCCCTTGGTGGGCGCATTGTTTTTACCAAGGCTGAAGATACAACACGCGTCAAAACCGATGCGGAACACTTCTGGTCAACAGATACAACAAGCCCGATGCAGCGCGCGTTTGGTGGTCATACGCTGATGCGCAAGGACGGATGCCCCCATCTGAAAGAACGCCGCGCGATGGAACCCGCGCTTGATCCGGACCATATTCAGCGATGGAAGCCAGCCTTTGCGCGTTTGACTGACCGGTTGCTTGATGATCTTGCCGCTCACAAGTCTGTCGATCTGTTGTCTGCCTTTGCAGCGCCGATCTCGGCTGGGTATCTTAGAACCGTTCTTGGCCTGGATGGCGCAGGCGAAGAGCGTCTGTTTGACTGGGCGACTTCGCTGGTGCGCGGCGCGATGAATGGCAGCTTTGATCCAGAGATCTTTAAAATCAGCGATCAGGCAAACGTAGAAATGAATGCCTGCTTTGACCGGATGATAGAACAGCATAGGGCTGCACCGGATGGATCGGTCCTTTCTGCGATGATCAACGCAACAGGTCCCCTTGAGATCAGTCAGATCAGGACCAACATGAAAATCTGCATCGGAGGCGCGGTGATTGAAACGCGCGATGCCCTGCTGTCTACGATCTACGGCTTACTGTGTAACCCTGATCAACTGCGCCACTGCAAAGCCAGCGGGAATTGGGTTCTCGCTTGCCAAGAAGGATTGCGGTGGGTTGCGCCCATTCAGGCCAGCCCAAGGATGGTAAAGAAAGCCTTAGTGATGCGCGGATTGCTTATTCCTGAAGGCGAGACTGTGATGGCCATTCAGGCATCGGCGAACCACGACGAAGACCTTTGGGATGCTTCTGATCGCTTTGATATCCACCGCTCCCCCCTTAGTCATCAGACCTTTGGCGAAGGGGCGCATAAGTGCCTTGGCGTCTATGTCTATCGCATGCTGGCCGCCGAGATTGTGCTGCCTAGGCTGTTTGAAAGGTTTCCCGCCCTTTGTTTGGCCGATCGCGCGGCAGTCAAATTCAAAGGTTTCGCATTCAGGGGGCCTACATCGATGGAAGTCTATTTGGGCTAACTACGCCTTATGTATTTTGGCGAGAGAGCGACATAAGCAAAATTGCCGCCTGGCAATTGCAATTGCCAGGCGGCAATCACGAGGTCTCTCAGCAGCAGCTTTGGGCCGTTTGCAGACCTTAGTGCAGGACCGCCGAACGGCAGCTTCCTCCGGAGGCTGTGTGAAAACTCGATCAGTCGGGAAAACCTGAGAATACAGGTTCCTGTAACTGTCGCTCCGGAAAATACTTTCCCAAGAAAGCCGATCCC
>NZ_CALJXO010000296.1:0-4298 GCF_937988555.1 uncultured Boseongicola sp.
AACGTGTCGTACGCGGTCGACCCGTTTTCTTGGCCGGCGGCATCATCGGCGCGATCAACGCCCATTCCGGGTCCGTTGTATCGCTTGCATATTTATTGCCCTTGCGGTCATGTTGGCGACGAGTGAGTTCAGTCCAGGCCATTGAGATCTCCGTTCAGCTTCACAACCGAACAGAATCACAACTTACTGAACTCATTCAACTAGTTTTAAATCAGGCTCTTAGCTGACTTTGACAGGATTTGCGGTTTTGACGGGAATTTGGGGTTTTCAGATTTTGGAGTTTTTCAACAGAATAAGCCCATTGCAGACACTCAGACCAAATTGGGCTTCACCACGACCAACATACAGTAAAAGGTGGCCGTGCATTGAGCATCTAGGGGTTTAGTACATCATTGCAAATCAACGAAGATTCGCGAGTCGACACCCGCTTCAAACAGGGCGTTCTTGATTTGATCTATCGAATTGGCGTCGGCTGAGCTGACGATGACAACATCGTTGACGACCAGTGAATACAGCGGCGCTTCGGGCTGTGCGTTAGGCTCGAGGTTTGCCAAATATTCTTCTGCGGCTCGTCGAGACATTGGTCCCCATTTTCCGTCATAGGCGACGCCAATCGTGTACTGCACGTCCATGATCAATTCTTTGCCGACGGACTGACCATCGTTTAGATCAAGCAAAACCTGTTCAAGCGTTTTCGTGTCCGTGACGCGTTCAGGAATGAAAACATTTCGGCAAGTTTCTACGTTCTTGTATCTGGTGACAGTTGTCCGACTGTTCTCATGACCGACAGCCCCACCAATGATTGCGCCAACGGCAGCGCCGGCATTTTCGTCCGTTACGGCTTTTCCGATCACGCCGCCAATTAGCGCTCCGCCGATTACCTTATCGGGTTCTCCGCCTTTGATGGTTTCTTGATAGGGCACCGAAGTTGTCTCGCATCTCACCTCATACGAACCAGCAAACGCTTGAGATGCAATTAGAGCAGACGTCATCACAGTCGCCAAAATTTTCATGGTCTTGCTCCTTTTTTCTGCAAGCCGCGGTAGTTCAGCGATAACATTTATAGACTGACGCCGATTTCCCCGCGTTGCATAACAAACACATAGCCTTTTAGCCTGATCGGATGTTTTGAACATGTAACACACAAACTATGCTTTCAGGTGTTATGCAATAACACGGCAGGTTATTGCTGAAACTCAAGCAAGGAGGTGACGTTTGAGGTCGCCAAATTGCGCTGGTGCACAATCACCTTGGAGTGAGTTCCTGCGTCCTGGTGCTTGGTTCTAAGTCACGGGGCCCCAATGTCAGAAATGTCCCGCGTTGTGTGAATTCGCCCATCGGAAATTTTGCAGTTGCAGCGAAAGTCCGTTCCGGGCTCTAGCCTGCCATCCGGTTATGCAGCATCAGTTTTGGCTTCATCCGATAGGCGGACGTTGAGAACGGCCCAGAGCGGACACTCATCGGATCCCTCTGAAGCACTCTCTATTTCTGTCGCGCCTTGGCTGTCGACGAAACGTCAGGCAGGACGCATTGGGACACGGATCTCAACAAATAGGCTGTTGACCCCGGATTGCCTCGACCGCTGACTGTCTGAATTCTTGTTCGATCAATCCGGAACGGATACCCCGGCCTTCCGCATCTTCCAGGAGTTGGGGCCGGTTTGAATGAGGTTCCTGCGCTCTGCGGCATGGCGACCGTCGTTGAGCAGTTGGCTCAGGTCTTTGCCCACGGCCTTGCTGTAGACATGGTAGAGGTGTCCGGTCGGGCCCTCTGAGCCGATGTCACTCAAGTCGATCACCTCCACTCCAGAGAGAGTTTCTAGGTGGTCGCCCGCTTCCCCGAGCCGTGGATAGCCATGCAATTGTGCTGAAAGCGCAAGCGGGCGATCAGCATCTGTGACGTATATCGTGACGTTGCGCGCGATCAGCGAAATGCGCGGCAGGAGTCTTTGAAATATTGCGAAGTCCATATCCGGAGCGAGGAGCACGATCGCATCGAGACGGATATCCGGACGTCGGTACGCGACCTCGTAAAGAGCGAGCGCCACCCCTCGCGCGCCAAGGCTGTGCCCGACGACATCGACAGCACCACTGCCAAAGCGGCGTTCCAGCTCGATTATGGCATCGGCGAGATCGAGAACACTCCAATAGAGGTCGGCCTCGTCACGCATGTAGTTGGCCAGGTCCCCGTCTGATGGCCAGCTGAACCACAGGAACCGGTCTGTGAGACTGGCATTTTCCTGAAGCAGGGCCGCGCGCCGGCAGCCCTTGTCAAAATCGATGTAGTAGCCATGAACGTAGATAGCGGGTGCGTTTTTCGAAGCGCTATCCTGTAAGGCGTCGAGGACCACGCTGGACCTTGTCACACGAATTTCGTCAACCCTAAGAAGTTGCCCCCGAATGAAGGCCGGTGCGGAGTCCGCCAGCGGTGCGATAGAGCCGAGTTCTAAATCTCGGACCCGGCACCAGCCGGCCCTGAGATGGCTGCGCTCGTCTCCGAAGAACCTTCCGCCCCCGTCAGCTTCTGCAAGATTTCGAAGTGTCAGAAAGGGGACCTGCCGCTCATGGCTCTCCGCTTGGGCCGTCGAAGTTGATGGAAAAGCGATTATAAATGCGGCTGCCAGACTGCCAACCGAAATAGCACGCAGAAGGATCGAGGTAAGAAATCGCATAATGCACCTTAGAATGATCGCTTTCGACTCGATAGTGGGAACCGCCGGGGACACCGCCTTGAAAACGCGGTCTGCGTGACCGCTTAACATATTGACGCAAGATGCTGTCAAGGCTTGTAAGGCGATATCTGACAGCGGCCTGCGCCAATCCGGTGCCCGGTTGCTCGTACGTGTTTGCAAAGAAGACCTGCTCCTGAGCCATTGTAGCAAAAGCGTCTGATCTGCATCCTGCGGAGAAAGAGTTCCACGAGGGCCGACCGAATGCAGGTCGTCCGATCAGGATCATCACTGGTAGTCTCGTTCCATTGGCAACTCTGAATTGCACGAAGACCGCAAAGTCCGCGTTGCGGTCATTTGGCCCAAGAACATGCTGCACGATGCACGAATGACATGGTGTGTCTGTGGGTGCCGCTCTCCTTGGGCAAACGAGGTACAGTATACTGGCCTCAATGAAGCAGCCACAAAGGAGAAAGACAATGGCATATTATAATCACCGCAAGGGCGCAACTCCCGCTTAGAAGTCAAATCCTTGCGCACTGGATTTACACCAAAGCTTTTCGCAGAAAAATCTACCCGATCACTGCGAAACATCGCGACGACATAGCCAATCCGCAGGCAAATTTGCTTCACCGGATTGACCCGACATCCATACCAAAACGTTTCTTCAGAAAGATCTACGATAGCGTGATCAACCCAAGCCAAGACAAAATGCTCGCCCCCCATATGGCCAAGGGGAATAGAGTAGTTGTCATGACCGCCAAAGAACTGAGATCCTTTGCAATTCTTGACAGCTCGTGTCTTTCAGTCCCGATCCGGTCAATAGTCGCTTCGATGGCTGAATTTAGGATTTCTACAATTATCAGTAGTAGAATTGAACCAACAAGAAGCCCCGTATGGGCAAGCGAATTCCCGATCCAAAAGGCCAATGGAACAGACAAGCCCAAGACCACGACTTCTTGTCTGAAGGCTTCCTCCCGGCGCCATATATCCCGAAAGCCGGCCACTGAATTGCGATAGGCCGCAATCAATCGGTTAATGCCCGACGGCGCCTCTTTTTCCATAGTGTTGTTACCCATCCAACTATTTGGCTAAGCCGGTGGGAGAGTCTTAACACCGCAAGATACCAATAACTATATTTTAGGTTGACCCAAGTGCTGAACGGTCCCGTCACCTCGCACACGGTTGCAATGGATCTGGGTGATGGAGAGCAGATATGGCGTCGCGCCAAGAGACTGTGCCGAAGCTTACATACGACCCAGGTTCAACCAAGAAGCGTGCCGAAAACACCAACCGAGCAAACATCTCTGGTTGGTCGTTAGTGGCCATCAACGAAGTTTGCAAACTATCTGCCTAAGCAACACCGCAATTCATCAACGCATCTCTTCCGGCGAGTTTCCTAGCCCAAGCAAAGTCGGCAAGCGCCGTGTTTGGCAGGTTAGTCCCGCGCTGCCGTCATTGGGGTTTCGAAAATGCTGCGCGATGCACGAATGGCAGGAATGCGAAAGCTGCACTGCGGCGCTGGTTGATGGATCGAAAGGCTGGTCTGGGCCGTTCATGTTGGTCGGGGCGAGATCGTTTGGCAGGATGCTGCGATGCGGCTAACGGCAGCAAGGAGCCCAGAGCGGCC
>NZ_CALJXO010000297.1:0-6995 GCF_937988555.1 uncultured Boseongicola sp.
CATTTGCGCCCCGTCAGGGCGCGACCGTCACCAGGATCCGCTCAAGCTGCGTGGTGATCTTCTTGGGGCCGACGGCTTAATGAACCGGCCCTATCGTCGCCAGACTGTCAGTCCACTCAGGGTTCCCGAACATCCCTTCGGCCGGTGCTGTCAGAAGAAAAGTTGCGGCCGGTTCTTCCCTGCCTACCCTCTCTGGTGCAGGATCAAATTTCCCTTATTTGCTTGACTATAGCCAAGCAGGCGACGGCGATCAGCACTGAAATTCCTATGTCGAAACTTACAGGATCAGTTTAATCTGGCAGGGCCGCTTGACAGTTTCAACCGCAAGCGCTCCAGATGATTTCACCAAAAACGACCGGGTGGTTCGAATCCGCTCTTATCCTCCAATACTCAGCGGTCACCGGATCGCCAACTAGATAGGCCTTTATACCACCCCTTTTCGAAACACGGTATGTTCTTGGGTGTAGAAATGCATCGTGGAGGGCCCATTTGATCCACCAACCCCAAGGGATGAATTCTTAACACCTACAAAGGGTGCATGGTCTTCTGGAAAGCTGCCACAGTTGACGTGGATCATGCCGCTTTCAGCCTCTGCGATGAATCGATCCGTCATCGGTGTTTGTTCCGAATACAGGCACGCAGACAGGCCAAATTCGACGTCATTGCAGATATCCAGCGCCTCGTCTGGCGTGTCATAAGGTATGACCGCCAGAACTGGGCCAAAGACCTCTTGGCGAGCGACTTCCATGTCCGCAGTCACATTTGACAGGATCGTCGGGGCATAGAAATAGCCGCCGTTCTGTTCGATTGTGGTGCCGCCTGCGGCGACAGTTGCCCCTGAAGCGCGGGCGCGGTCGACAAAACCGGCCACGTCGTTGCGGGCTTTTTCGCCCATCAGCGGGCCGATCGTTGTGCTGCCGTCCAGGCCATCGCCAACTTTGGCAGCCTTTGCACGTTTGGCCAGACCTGCGACCACTTCGGCCTCAAGCGCGCGCCTGACAATGACCCGACTGACGGCCGTGCAGCGTTGGCCGCAGACTGCAAAGGCGGCCATGTAGATTTGATCCAGAGCCGCCTCCAGATCGCTGGCGTCGTTCAGGATCGCCGGGTTCTTGCCACCCAATTCAAGGCTGATCTCGGCCAGACTTGCCGCCGCCGCCTGGGCCACGATACGCCCGATTTGGACTGACCCGGTAAAGCTGATGGCGTCAACGCCCTTGGCCGCGGTCAAAGCGGTGCCCAGATTGCCCGAGCCATAAGCGATTTGAAACAGCCCCTTGGGCAATGTCGCATTCGCAACCTCTTGCATGATAAAGGCCGCGCCCGGCGTGCTGATGGAGGGTTTCAGAACCATCGCGTTGCCATAAAGCAAGGCCGGGATGGTTTTGCGAATGGGGGTGCTGAACGGAAAGTTCCAGGGATTGATGCCCACGATCACACCGCGTGGGCGGCGGGTGGAATAGGTCACCGTGCCGGGCTTTTGCGAGGGGAGCATTTCGCCGATGGCCGCAGAGGCCCGGCGGGTGGTGGCCCGACCTTCGCCCAGGGCTTTGGCAACTTCGCCGCGTGATTCACCGATCACCTTGCCCATTTCACGGGTGATGGCGCGGGCAATATCTTCGGCGCGCGCCTCTAGTCCGTTGAGGAATGCATCGACGATCTTACCGCGTTCTGGCTGCGGCACTTTTGCCCAGACGCGCTGTGCGGCGCGGGCTGTGGCCATCATTGCGGGCACGTCATCGGGCGACAGGGTCGGATAGGTGCCAACGATTTCGGACGGGTTTGCTGGGTTTTTTATTTCTACGGGCATTGGATTTCCTTCGGCAATATTGGGGCAGGGGGCAGCATATGTTTCTTTCGTCAGGTCAAAAACTCGTCCAGCCTTCGCCGCCCGGCGATCAGATCGGTCACGGTTTCCTTATCAAGTTCTGGCCAGTCGGCGGGCACCTCTGGAACGGGTGGCAGACGCAAACGGCCTTTGGTGGCGTCAACGCCTTGGGCGCGCACAAACCGCGCCTCGTCGCCTGTGCGGGCGATGAAATCCCATTGAGGCGCTGCCCCGGGCGTTGATTTGATCACTTTGCGCTGTTGCTGGCTTGTCAGCACGCGTCTGGCCAACGCTTCGGGATCCCAGTCGGTCAAGGCAAGCGCCTGCAAATCGGCCAGAACATCGGCAAATTGCGGGTCGGTGGCCAGATTGGCGCGCTCATGCGGGTCGGCATTGAGATCATACAACAGCGGCGGGTGACCGTGGGTATAGATGAGCTTGAACCGTCCCTTGCGCAGCATCCGGCAAGGCACGCAGGGTCCGATCGCCAGATAATCGCTGATTGCGACATCGAGCCATGGCGCCGAAATCGCGGACATCAGCGGCAGCACGCTTTGCCCGGCCAAATCAGGATGGTCAGCCCCGGCAAGGTCAAGAAATGTCGGCAGCAGATCGACCAATGACACCACCTTGTCACAGCGGCCGCCGCCTTTGACACCGGGAACCGAGGCGATGAAGGGCACATGCGCAGACCATTCCCAAAAGGCCTGTTTGAACCACATGCCGCGTTCGCCCAGCATTTCGCCATGGTCAGACACGAAAAACACCGCTGTGTTGTCGCGCTGGCCGGTCTTTTCCAGCGTATCCAGGATGCGCCCAACCTTGTCGTCGATATAGGAAATCATCCCGTAATAGGCGTGACGCGCCGCCATCAAATGCGCTTGCGTTACCTTGTGCCTGTGGCGACCATGGGCAAAAAACAGTGCTTTGGAGTGATAATCCAACGCCTCGAACGGCAGCGTTCCGACACTCGGCTCATCAATGTCGTGGGCGTCATATCGATCCCAGTATTCCTGACTGACGGTGAAAGGGGTGTGCGGACTGGTAAAGGAAATGATCTGAAAGAACGGCTGGTGGTCGGGTTCGCGCGCACGATCATACAGGCTTTGAATGGCCGCGTGTTCGACCTCGTCGTCATAATCTTCCTGCATTGTGCGGATGCAGGGACCGGCCTCGACCACACCATTCAGGGCGGTGCCGGACGGCACAAACGCGGGGCCGGCCTGCCAGTCTGAAATCCACTGGAAATTGGCCGGGTAGACGTCGGTGACGGTGCGTTGATTGAACCCGTGTTCCTGATCCGGCCCGATAAAGTGCATCTTGCCGCAAAGTTCCGTCCAATAGCCGCTGTGGCGCAAATAATGCGCCATTGTCGGCACCGAGCTGGGCAATTCATTGGCATTGTCAAACACGCCGATGTCGGGGGACAATAACCCGGTAAGCATGGATGCGCGGCTGGGCACACACAGGGGATTGTTGGAATAGGCGTTTTCAAACACCGTTCCGGACGCGGCGAGGCGTTCAAGGTTTGGTGTCTTGCAAACCGTGTTGCCATACAGGCTTAGGGCATGGGCGGCCAATTGGTCGGCCATGATCAGAATAATGTTGGGGCGTGCGTTGGCAGGCATCACAGTTTTTCCTCTGCTAGGACGGCGTTGCGCAGCGGCGCGTCTTTCAGGATCATGCTGGCGCCTTTGTCGCCAACCATCAGCGTGGCGGCATTTGTATTGGCGGATGTAATCTTGGGCATCACGGAGGCGTCGATCACCCGCAGACCTTCGACACCGCGCACCCGTAGATGTGGGTCCAGCACGGCGCTGCTGTCGCTGCCCATTCGGCAGGTGCCGACAGGGTGAAACACCGTGCCGCCCATGGTGCGGACAGCGTCAAGGATTTTCGCGTCGGTTTGCCGGTCTTCACCGATCACTGTTTCCGCGTCCCAAAGCGGACGAAAGGCCGGTTGGGCGTGGATTTTCCGCAAAAGCTTGATCCCGTCGACCATGACATTGCGGTCCAGTTCAGTGGACAGGTAATTCGGCGCTATGCGGGGCTGGATGGTCGGATCGGGCGACTGGATGTGCACCGAGCCACGGCTTTCGGGATGGCATTGCCAGAAGGAGGCGGTAAAGCCCGAGTACCTGTGCAGCGGCGTTCCGGGCTTGTCCACCGACAGCGGCATGACATTGAACTGAATATCCGGCCGGCCGGGGGTGGCGTATCTCGTGCAGGCTCCGCCGCCCACCTGACCGGCACCGACAGTCAGCGGGCCAGTGCCTTTGAGCATCCAGTCCAACCCCATCTGCGCCAGCTTGAGCGGGTTGCGCACATCATCATTCAACGAAATTTTCTGGTTCAGCTTTAGAAGCAGCCGGATTTGGTAGTGATCTTGCAGATTTTCGCCAACCTCGGGCGAGTCCAGCAAGACCCGGATGCCCTGTTCTTTCAGAACAGCGGCGGGGCCGATGCCGGACAGTTGCAGGATTTGTGGCGATTGCAGCGCGCCCGCGCAAAGGATGACCTCGCGACGGGCTTTTGCGCTGTGGCTGCGCCCTTGGGTGGTCCATGTCACACCTGTTGCGCGGCCATTTTCAATCTCGACGCGGCTGACAAGCGCACCTGTCACCAGCGTCAGATTGGGCCGCTTGAGGGCGGGGCGCAGGAAGGCCGTCGCTGCACTCGCGCGCAGGCGACTGCCAATGCTCAGGTGGTAGGCCCCGACGCCATGGGTGGTCTCGCCGTTGAAATCATCGTTGGCGGGCAACCCATATTGCTGGGCCGCCGCGAGCCAGGCGCGGCAGGCGGCATTGTCATTTCGCAACCGCGACACTGGCAGATCCCCGTCGCGCCCGTGAAACCGATCCGCGCCGCCGTCAAAGCGTTCCAGTTGCCTGAAATGCGGCAAGACATCGTCAAAAGACCAGCCTTGGGCGCCCAGCGAATGCCAGTCGTCGAAATCTTCGTGCTGCCCGCGGATATAAATCAATCCGTTGATCGAACTTGAACCGCCAACGATCCGGCCGCGTGGCCAGGCAATTCCACGGTGGCCATCACCCTCGGACGGTTCCGTTTCAAAGACCCGGGAAAACCGGGGGTCATAGATTGTCTTGAAATAACCGACCGGCAGTTTCAGCCAGAAATTCCGATCTTGCCCGCCGGCCTCCAGTACCAAAACCTTGCAATCGGGGTCGGCAGACAAGCGGTTTGCAAGAACTGAACCCGCAGAGCCTGAGCCGACAATGATGAAATCATATTCGGGCAGACTCATCCGACCACCCCCCTGCCTACGCCTGATGCCAGCAAGACAGCAAACCGATTCGCAACGCCCAGCCCGGTTTCATCGGACAGGGTTATCTGCCCGTTTGTGATGGTGGGCGAAAACAGATCGCCGCGCAATGCGTTGTCGTTTGAGTCGATTTCCAGCATTCCGCCCCCTCCGACAGCCGCTAGCAGATGCGCCGATGCTGCAAGACCGACACCACCGCCCAGATAATGCGGGCAATACCGTTTGCCTGCGGCGATGATCTTTTGGGCCACGGGCAAGACGCCGCTGATCCCGCCCCATTTGCACAGATCGGGCTGGATGACGCCAAAGCAATTGCCGGTGATCCCGTCGTCAAATTCCTGCGCATTGATCATGTTTTCACCGGCGGCCAGCGGGATAGAGGATGCGTCTGCCAGCTTTTGCCATTCTTCGGTCGGGCGATCTGCCATCATGGGTTCTTCCAACCATTTGATCGGGTAAGGTGCGAGATTGGGCAAACCCGCCAGGGCCTGATCCAGTGTCCAGGCCTGATTGGCGTCGACCATAAAGGAGTCCTGAGGTCCGAGGGCTGCACATATCTGTTGGATGTTCTGCAAATCGCCCTGACGGTCAAAGCCGATTTTCAACTTGAACGCGCGATAGCCTTCGTCGCGGCAGCGTTGCACAGTTTTGGCGGCATTGCCCGGATTGATGCCGCTGGCATAAACCGGGATCGTCGCGTCGTGCCCCCCCAGCAGACGGAACAGAGGCAGGTCTGCGCGGCGCGCGACCAAATCCCAAAGGGCCACGTCGATTCCCGAAATGCATTGTGCAATCGGCCCAGGTTCACCCGACTGAATTGCCAGTCGTGCAAACCTGTCCGTCAGGGACGCAAAACACGCGGCAGGACTGTCAAACGATGCGCCTAGAAGCGCGGGAAAAATCGCGGTTTCCAACAGGCGGGCGCGATGTTCGGCCCCACAGGCCGGGAAATTGCACCAGACTTCGCCCAGGCCTTTGTTGCCGTCGCTGTCTGTCAGCTCTACAAACACCGCCGGACGGTCGTACATGGTGCCAAACGAGGTTTGCACGGGCACCGGGCAGGGCACCCGCAGCGCGACTGCACTGGCTTTGGCGACGGTGAACGACGTATCGACATGCCCGTAATCAGGCGAAACAAATTCAGGCATCAGACGTTTCCTTCTCGTGCAGATCGAAACGCTCGAACATTTCTTGCGGCGCGTCGCAGGCTCGCATCAGGCGGATCATTTCGGCAACCAATCTGGATTCTATGGCAGGGTCGTCAATCGGCACGGTTTGACCGGGATTGGTGTGTAGATCGTAAAGGCGCGTTTGGGTGTCTTCAAAATTCATACCCTGAACTTCGATGGCCTCTCCGGCGTCGTTGGTGCGCGGTTTGAGTTTCAGGACAGGCACGCCCTTGGTAAAGTCAAACGGCGCGGCCAGCGTGGCGCCAAGCAATTCGTCGATCGCAAAGCGCGAGGTCATGCGCGTGGGCATCAACGTGTATTCATAAAGCCCCTGGGCTGTCATGGATTTGGGGTAACGATGGTACACATATCGCCCATCGGTAACATTGCAGGCGGCCCCGAAATAACCAAAAAGCGCGGCATTGCGGATGTCATGGTCCTTTGCCATCAAAGGCATCAGGGATTTGCCCATGACGTCTGCGGGGATGTCTTTTTCATGGACATCCAGCAGCGTCGGCATCACATCGATTGATTGCGTCAGCGCGCGGCGACGCGTTCCGCCCTGATCCGCAAAATCGGGGTGGTAAATCATCAGGGGAATGCGCGCGATGTCGTCATAAACTGGCATCCGGTTCTTTGACCACCAGTCGTGTTCGCCCAGCAGAAAACCATGGTCGGTGGTCAGCACCAGACATGTGTCTTTCCACATGTCGTG
>NZ_CALJXO010000298.1:0-12039 GCF_937988555.1 uncultured Boseongicola sp.
GTGAGATTGAATTTGAATACACCGAGAATACAGGCAGCGGTCTGACCGGGACCGGCGAGACGTTCAAATTGGCGGCCGATCAAGTGTTCAAGGCTATTGGTCAGACGCTGGAGGGCGCGCCCGAGGGGATGACGCTGGACGGCAACAAAATTGCAATTACAGGTGCCGGGCGGACAAGCTTGGCGGGCGTTTGGGCCGGGGGCGACTGCGCGGCTGGTGGCGATGACCTGACCGTAACGGCGGTGGCCGAGGGGCGTGACGCCGCGATGGATATTCATGCGAGCCTGATGGGCTGAGGGAGACTTTTATGGCGGATCTTTCAACGAATTTCGTGGGCATTAAGTCTCCGAACCCGTTCTGGCTTGCGTCGGCCCCCCCGACCGACAAGGAATACAACGTCCGGCGCGCGTTTGAGGCCGGATGGGGTGGGGTGGTTTGGAAAACGCTTGGGCTTGATCCCCATGTGGTGAACGTGAACGGGCCTCGGTATGGGGTGATTTACGGGGCGGATCGACGTGTTCTGGGGATCAACAATATCGAGTTGATCACGGATCGCCCCCTTGAGACGAACCTGAGTGAGATCAAGGCGGTTAAGAGAGATTACCCGGATCGTGCGATGGTTGTGAGCCTTATGGTGCCTTGCGAGGAATGGGCCTGGAAAGAAATTCTGCCGAAAGTCGAAGAGACCGGAGCGGATGGAATTGAGCTTAATTTTGGCTGTCCGCACGGAATGAGCGAACGCGGTATGGGCGCTGCCGTGGGGCAGGTGCCAGAATATATCGAGATGGTGACAAGGTGGTGCAAGGCCAACACGCGGATGCCGGTTCTTGTGAAGTTGACGCCCAATATTACGGATGTGCGTTATCCGGCGCGGGCGGCGCATGCGGGCGGTGCTGATGGGGTATCGCTGATCAATACGATCTCGTCGATCACGTCCGTTAACCTTGATACGATGTCGCCCGAGCCTTCGATTGATGGCAAGGGGTCTCATGGTGGGTATTGCGGCGCTGCGGTGAAGCCGATTGCGTTGAATATGGTGGCCGAGATTGCGCGGGACGCTGAAATGCAAGGCTTTCCGATCAGCGGTATAGGTGGGATCACCACATGGCGCGATGCGGCAGAGTTCCTATCACTTGGGGCCGGATCGGTGCAGGTTTGTACGGCAGCGATGGTCTATGGCTTTGGGATCATTAAGGAACTGAACGCCGGTCTGTCCGAGTGGATGGACGAGAAGGGCTACACCTCGATTGAGGAGGTGACCGGGCGCGCGGTGCCAAATGTGACGGATTGGCAGTATCTGAACCTTAATTATGTGACCAAGGCGCGGATTGATCAGGACGCCTGTATCAAATGCGGGCGGTGTTATGCGGCCTGCGAAGACACTTCGCATCAGGCGATTGCGATGAAGCCGGGCCGGGTGTTTGAGGTGATCGACGAGGAATGCGTCGCATGCAATTTGTGCGTCGATGTGTGCCCGGTCGAGGACTGCATCACGATGGAAGAATTGCAGCCTGGCATGATGGATTTGCGCACCGGCAAGGTGGTTGAGGCGGATTACGCCAACTGGACGACGCATCCGAACAACCCATCAGCCAAAGCTGCTGAGTGATCGATCTTGAAGAGGTTTGGCGACGTCGGGAGGCGGAGATCAATCCCGACCTTTTCGGGCCGAAGTCGCGCGATATATTCACACCGGATCAGGATATTTTCGTGGCTTTTGGGGTTACGGATCCGGACCCGTATTGGTTATCGCATGGCATTCTAGATTTTGCGCCAACGGTCCAGCGGTCGAGTCCGGAGCGCGTGTTGCGTTTCTGATCGACACGGATCGCCAGGGAGATTGGACGATTGTTCATTTGCGGCGTTTGCTGGCTTCGGAGATGCTGTTGGCGGTCGTACGGTTTGGATTGGCGCGTTTAGGGCATCATGATCGAATTCCGCAGAAGGCTCCTGGTTGATGAGGGCGAAGGCGACGAAGGTACAAGTGTCTTGCCGTTGGGGCAGGTGATGGTCGCACAGTTTGCTGGGATTATCGACGCAGAGCGGATTTTGCCGAAGAGAGCGGGACGGATGTTTGTAGGAGAAGCTCGCCGGGACGGATCATCCTGTGATCGTACCAGATTGCACATCTATTGTTTGAGGTCGGGAAAAGACATCGGCTTTTAAAGACGCGTTAATCTGCCTTAGGCGTCAGTGTGCGTGTGTAGAGTGTGACCAAAAAATCCTCGGCTGTATCGAGATGGCTGTCGCCTTCTGGCAAAAGAATGCCGCGGACTTGCACATCGAAATCGGCGTAGTGTTGCGTGGTCGCCCAGATCGAAAAGATCAAGTGATGCGGGTCGATAGGCGCCAGACGGCCTGCGCTGATCCATGTTTGAATAAGACCTGCAACTTCGTCGACAAGCGCTTTCAGAGGTCCGTTGATTTCGTCGAGAATGCGAGGTGCGCCTTGCACGATCTCGTTGGCGAAGAGACGGCTTTCGCGGGGAAACTGGCGGCTCATCTCGAATTTTCGACGCATGTAGGCGACCAGTTCCGCGATAGGTTCGCCGTTTGGATCAAGCGCGCGCAAGGGGTCAAGCCAGGTGTCGAGAAGCGTGGACAAAAGTTCGGTGTAAATCGCCTCTTTTGAGGCAAAATAATAGAGAACGTTCGGTTTGGAGAGACCGGCTGCCGATGCGATCTGGTCAAGCGTAGCACCGCGGAAGCCTTCGGACGAGAATACTTCTAGCGCCGCCTCCAAGATGGTTTCCCGGTTCCTTTTCTGGATCCGGGTTTGCGGGCGGTCATCTGGCAAGGCGGGCGGCTCCGGTTTGTAGCAAGTAGCCCGGTGTAGGGCCCAATTGACCAAGTGGTCAAATGTTTTCGGCAACGCTGCATGTAGGCAGATCTCGCTTTGATTGCGCATAAGGACGGCGGATCGACTGTAGGGTTGGGCTCGCTCATGTTTTCATTGACCGGCAGGGTTTGCTGTGGTGCGATCGACTTGACCGTTTGGTCAGAAAAGCCCCCGCGAAAACGACGGGGCGCGAAATACGGGGAGACACGAGATGGCCGCACCAGCTGCAAATATGAAGGTCGACGGCGACCGGCTTTGGGACAGTCTGATGGAAATGGCCAAGATCGGCCCCGGGATTGCAGGCGGCAACAATCGCCAGACCGTCACGGATGAAGATGCCGAGGGACGGGTGCTGTTTCAAAAGTGGTGCGAAGACGCGGGCTGCACGATGGGTGTCGACGAGATGGGCACCATGTTCATGCGTCGCGAGGGCACAGATCCGGACGCGTTACCCGTTTACGTGGGCTCGCACCTGGATACGCAGCCGACAGGCGGAAAATACGACGGCGTTCTAGGAGTGCTTGGCGGATTGGAAATTGTGCGGACGCTGAACGATCTTGGGATCAAGACGAAGCATCCGATTATCATCGTGAACTGGACCAACGAAGAGGGCACGCGGTTCGCGCCGGCGATGTTGGCTTCGGGGGTGTTTGCGGGCCGGCACGAATTGGATTGGGCATATGAGCGAACAGATGCCAGCGGCAAGAAATTTGGCGATGAATTGCAGCGTATCGGTTGGAAGGGCGACGAGAAAGTCGGCGCGCGGGATATGCATGCGTTCTTTGAATTGCACATCGAGCAAGGGCCAATTCTGGAGGCCGAGGGTCGCGATATCGGTGTGGTCACCCACGGGCAGGGTTTGCGCTGGATTGAATGCACGGTGACGGGGAAAGAGAGCCATACCGGTTCGACCCCAATGCCTATGCGCAAGAACGCAGGGCGCGGTTTGGCTTTGGTGACAGAGCTTGTTCATGAGATTGCGATGAAGAACCAACCCAATGCGGTAGGGGCGATCGGGCATGTGGATGTCTATCCCAACAGCCGCAACATCATCCCCGGCAAGGTTGTGTTCACCGTCGATATGCGTACGCATATCCTTGATAAGCTTAACGACATGGTTGCAGAGTTGATGGAGCGCGCACCGAAGATTTGCGAAGAGATTGGTGTCGGTTTCGAGTGCGAGATCGTTGGGCAGTTTGATCCGCCCGCGTTCGATGTGGGGTGTGTGGCGGCGGTAAGGAACGCGGCGGAGCGGTTGGGGTACTCTCATATGGATATCGTTTCGGGGGCTGGCCACGATGCGTGTTGGGTCAATGATGTGGCGCCAACGGCGATGGTGATGTGCCCTTGTGTTGACGGTCTTTCGCACAATGAAGCCGAAGATATTTCGAAGGAATGGGCGACGGCGGGGACAGATGTGTTGTTCCACGCGGTGGTTGAGACGGCGGAGATTGTGGGGTGAGTTGCGTCTTGGTAGAGGTCAAGTGGACCTTTACAGCCGTGAACACTCAGAGCGCAGGGAGTTAGAAACATGAACGTGCATAGCGATATTGATGAAGCCCAAATCCGAATTGATCTGGCGGCGGCGATCCGTCTGTCGTGTCGCAATGATTGGCATGAGGGCGTGGCGAACCACTTTTCGGCCGCGGTGTCTGCAGATGGGCGCAAGTTTTTGGTGAACCCGCGTTGGGTGCATTGGAGCCGGGTGAAGGCGTCGGATTTGGTGCTGTGTGATGCGGATGATCCGTTGACGATGGAGCGGCCAGATGCGCCGGATCCAAGTGCCTGGTCGATCCACTCGGCGCTGCACCGAAACTTGCCGCAGGCCCGCGTGGCGCTGCATATTCATCCGCCCCATGCGACGGCTTTGGCAGGCTTGAAGGACCCGACTATCAGGCCGATTGATCAGGTGACGGCGCGGTTTTACAAGCGTTTGGCCTATGACATGAGCTTTGGCGGGATTGCGACGGCTGGTGAGGAAGGCGAGCGGATTGCGGGCGCGATTGGCAATCATTCGACCGTAATGATGCAGAACCACGGGGTGACGACGCTTGGGGCGACGGTAGGTGAGGCGTGGGATGCGTTGTATCATCTAGAGCGGGCTGCAAGGACAATGGTTCTGGCTTATTCGACCGGGCAGGATTTGGCGGTGATGGCGGATGATCTGGCCGAGGAGACGGCGGCCGAGTGGGAGACATATCACGATGAGGCCTCCGCGCATTTTGCCGAGATGAAGCGGGTGCTTGATCGTGAAGAGCCTAACTACAAAGATTGATGATGGGGGCGCTGCCCCCAAACCCCCGGAGTATTTCTTCCAAGAAGAAACGACGGGAAACATAGGGATACGGGGAGTTTTAGATGTCTACTGTGATTAAGAATGGCACTGTGGTGACGGCGGATCTGACCTATAGCGCGGATGTATTGGTTGAAGGCGACGTGATCGTTGAGATTGGTCAGGGGCTTTCTGGCGATACGGAGTTGGACGCCACTGGGTGTTATGTGATGCCGGGCGGAATTGATCCGCATACGCACCTAGAGATGCCGTTCATGGGGACGTATTCAACGGACGATTTTGAGAGCGGGACTCGGGCAGCTTTATCGGGTGGCACGACGATGGTTGTCGACTTTGCGTTGCCGGCACCGGGGCAGGGGCTGCATGATGCGCTTGCGATGTGGCACAACAAATCGACGCGGGCCAATTGCGACTATTCCTACCATATGGCGGTGACCTGGTGGGGCGAGCAGGTCTTCAATGAGATGGCGTCTGTGATCGAGAAAGAGGGTATCACGACGTTCAAGCATTTCATGGCGTACAAGGGTGCGCTTATGGTAAATGATGACGAAATGTACGCATCATTTCAACGACTTGCCGAACTTGGCGGGATTGCCATGGTGCATGCAGAAAATGGCGATGTGGTTGCGGAACTGTCGGCTAGGCTGCTGGCTGAGGGCAATACAGGACCAGAGGCGCATGCGTATTCGCGGCCGTCCCAGGTTGAGGGTGAGGCGACGAACCGCGCAATTATGATTGCGGATATGGCGGGGGTTCCGTTGTATGTGGTGCATACGTCCTGCGAGGAGGCGCACGAGGCGATCCGGCGGGCCAAGCAACAGGGAAAGCGGGTCTGGGGAGAGCCTTTGATCCAGCACTTAACATTGGATGAAAGCGAGTATTTCAGCAAGGATTGGGATCATGCGGCGCGCCGCGTCATGTCACCGCCATTCCGCAACAAGAAGCATCAGGACAGCCTTTGGGCTGGCCTGCAGTCGGGGTCTTTGTCCGTTGTTGCGACGGACCATTGTGCGTTTTCCACGGACCAGAAGCGTTTTGGCGTGGGCGATTTCACTAAAATTCCGAACGGGACTGGCGGACTGGAGGATCGGATGCCGATGCTTTGGACCCATGGAGTTAGCACAGGCCGGTTAACGCCGAATGAATTTGTCGCGGTGACCAGCACAAATATTGCCAAGATTCTGAATTGTTATCCGAAAAAGGGTGCGATTTTGGTTGGAGCGGATGCGGATATTGTTGTTTGGGATCCTGAAAAGGAGAAGACGATTACGGCCGCGTCCCAGCAATCTGCGATTGACTACAATGTGTTCGAGGGCAAGCACGTGAAGGGTTTGCCTCGGTTTACGCTGACTCGCGGGCATATCGCAGTGCATGACGGGGAAATTAGGACCGAGGAAGGCCACGGAAAGTTTGTGCGGCGCGAGGCGAACAATCCGGTGAACAAGGCGTTGTCGAATTGGAAAGAGCTGACAGCTCCGCGCCCTGTGGAACGCACTGGTATTCCGGCGACGGGGGTTTGATGGACGGCAACAACGTACCTTCTTCGTCCACGGACCATTCGGTACAAACCCCTGTGATTACAGCGGAAAATCTATCGCTGACGTTTCAAACCGGAGATGGTCCAGTGCATGCGTTGAAGGACGTCAATCTGACTGTTGATAAGGGGGATTTTGTTAGCTTTATCGGGCCATCAGGGTGTGGGAAGACGACGTTTTTGCGCACAATTGCGGCCCTTGAAGCTCCGACGGACGGGGTGTTGACGGTCAATGGAATGGTTCCAGATGAGGCAAGAAAAGCTAGGGCTTATGGCTATGTTTTTCAAGCGGCGGGGCTTTATCCCTGGCGGACGATTGAGGGGAATATTCGGCTGCCATTGGAGATCATGGGGTTTTCCAGAGCGGACATCGAGAATCGGGTGAGAAATGTCCTGGAACTTGTTGAATTGGCGGGTTTTAAGAAGAAATACCCCTGGCAGTTGTCTGGGGGGATGCAGCAGCGGGCTTCGATTGCGCGCGCGTTAGCGTTTGATGCGGATTTGTTGCTGATGGACGAGCCGTTTGGGGCGCTTGATGAGATTGTGCGGGACCGGTTGAATGAAGAGCTCCTATCGCTTTGGGCGCGAACGCAGAAGACGATTGCATTTGTAACGCATTCGATCCCGGAAGCCGTATATTTATCTACGAAAATTGTTGTCATGAGCCCGCGCCCGGGACGGATTACGGATGTAATCGAGAGCCCACTCCCGAAGGATCGAGGCTTGGATATTCGCGATACGCCTGAGTTCATTGCGATCGCACATCGGGTGCGTGAGGGCTTGCGCGCGGGTCATGGAGATGAGGTTTGAGCCACGACCTTTATTTTTGGAGCTATATTGATGAAGGGACGTATCCACCTGGAAAGGAAGAGGAGTTTGCGCAGCATTGTGTCGCTTTGGCGGACGGTAGTCCGCGAAAAGAGATAGCTTTGTTGCCTGTGGAGCAAATGAAAGCGAAGGTGGCCGAGGCACTGGAGGCGGCACCTGACTGGACCCATGATGAGGGACCGTTTTGGTTAAAAGGGGGGGCTGGCGTCATCGAGGTCTATGTCTCTGAATTTTATGCTAGACTTTCCCTTCGGGGGGCATGGGATGGGGATGACGCAAATCGTTTGAATGATGTCATGAAGCCGTTTGCGTGCCCGCTTTTTGACCCACAAACCGGGGAAAGGTTCGCGCTTTGAGACGATGTCGCTACAACGTCGGTGTAACGTCGGTATTGCGTCGGGGCAGCCGTTCGCGCCATTTGCGAAGTGTTAGGAATTTGCACCTATGAGCGGCAGGACGATGCAAAATTCGGCGATCGGACGCGGTGGTCGGTGGTTTAGGAAGGCAGTTATGCCAGTGCTGGCGGTGATCGCGACGTTGTTGGCTATTTGGTACGTGGCCGTCGTGCCAATGAATATCAAAGAGGTCCTTACCCAGGCGGAGCGGGAGGGGGCTGTTATTGTGCCCCCCTCGGCAGCAGAGCGGCGGGACGCAGGGCGCTGGGGGTTGGTGTTTGCCAACCTTGATCTGATCGGACCGTCCTGGTCGACAGAGCGGGCTCGACTTCCTGCCCCGCATCAGGTGGCGGGCGAGTTGTGGAAATCGACCTGGGTTGAGGAAACCACAGGGCGGCGTGGAATTGTGCAATCAGGGAGCTTTTCAAACCGGTCGCTGATCTACCATGGCGGTGTGACCTTGACCGCGACGGTGTTGGGATTTGTGATCGGATCGGTGCTTGGGATCTTGTTGGCGGTTGGGATCGTCTACAACCGTGCCATGGACCTGAGCGTGATGCCGTGGGCCATCATTTCGCAGACTATTCCGATTGTCGCATTGGCGCCGATGATCATCGTGGTGCTATATTCGGTCGGGCTTTCCGGGTTGGTCGCGAAGGCGGCGATTAGTGCCTATCTGTCATTCTTCCCGGTGGCCGTAGGGATGGTGAAGGGTTTGCGAAGCCCGGATGCGATGCAGATGGATTTGTTGCAGACCTACAGCGCCAACAAATCGCAGTCGTTCTGGAAGCTGCGGTTGCCGGCCTCTGTTCCATATCTTTTTGCGTCGCTGAAAATTGCGATTGCGGCGTCTTTGGTGGGCGCGATTGTGGGCGAATTGCCAGTGCAGCGGGGCGGCCTCGGGGCCCGCATGTTGGGCGGCAGTTATTATGGGCAGACCGAGCAAATTTGGGCTGCACTATTTATGGCTGCGGTGATGGCGGCGGGACTTGTTTGGTTGGTCGGCTGGATTGAACGGCGCACACTTCGAGCGATGGGAGCGCAGACGTGAGGCGGTTCAGCGAAGCGATGGGCACGACGATCTCGGTGGTGGTTTTCTTGCTGATGTTCGTCGTGATTGCCTTGGCCGCACTGGGGCGCGCGGAAAGTGATGGTGGGATGGCGCTGCTTTGGGTGGCGCTTTTAGCCTATATTGGCTGGCAGTTTGTCGACGCGCTCGCAGGATGGGCCGAAGCGCCTTCTGTGGGACGGTTGGCGGCGCCTTTTGCTTTGGGGGCTGTGGTTCTGATCGGCTGGCAGACGATCGTGACGGCATTGGATGTGCCGTCCGTGATCCTTCCCGCCCCAAGCCAGATTGCGGTGACGTTTGCCGGCAACCTTCGGACGCTTTGGGCAGATTTTGTCCAGACAATCCTGAAGGGGGCTATGTCGGGCTATGTTGTCGGCTGCGCCTTAGCGTTTGGGATGGCGGTGCTTGTGGACAGATATGATTTTCTGCGTCGCGGGCTGTTACCGGTGGGTAATTTCATGGCCGCTTTGCCGATCGTGGGCACGGCCCCGATCCTTGTGATGTGGTTTGGGTTTGACTGGCAGTCAAAGGCCGCGGTCGTGGTTGTCATGGTGTTTTTCCCCATGCTGGTGAACATCGTGGCGGGATTGGCGGACACGACTGCGATGCAGCGCGACCTTATGCGGACCTATTCGGCAAGCTATTGGCAGACCCTGATCACATTGCGCCTTCCGGCGGCTTTGCCGTTTGTATTCAATGGACTTAAAGTTTCGGCAACGCTGGCGTTGATCGGCGCGATCGTGGCCGAATTCTTTGGCTCGCCGACGGTGGGGTTGGGATTTCGGATCAATGCCTCGCTTGGACAATTGGCGCTTGATATGGTGTGGTCAGTGATTGTGGTGGCGGCTTTGGCTGGATCGCTGCTCTATGGATTTTTGACGGTGTTGGAGCGGTGGCTTACGTTCTGGCATCCGTCGCAGAGACGATGAAAAAGTGAAATCAAACAGGGGAGAACTGAGATGAATAAGTTTTTGGCAGGGGCTGTTGCGGCTCTTGGAATGAGTGCGGGGTCTGCATTTGCGGCCGATGAGGTGCGTTTGCAGTTGCAGTGGGTCACGCAGGCGCAGTTTGCGGGCTATTACGTGGCTTTGGAGAACGGCTATTACGGGGAAGAAGACCTTGATGTGACGGTTCTTCCGGGTGGTCCGGACATTGCGCCTCCGCAGGTTCTGGCTGGAGGCGGCGCGGATGCAATGCTGAACTGGATGCCGTCGGCATTGGCGGCGCGCGAGAAGGGTCTGCCGGTTGTAAACATTGCGCAGCCGTTCAAGTCATCGGGCCTTATGCTAACGTGCTGGAAGGACACCGGGATCACCGGGCCGCAGGACTTCAAGGGTAAGACCATTGGCGTTTGGTTCTTTGGCAACGAATATCCGTTCCTGTCGTGGATGAGCCAGGAAGGTATTTCGACCAACGGTGGTGACGATGGTGTGACGGTGTTGAAGCAGGGCTTTAACGTTGATCCGTTGTTGCAGCGTCAGGCCGATTGCATTTCGACGATGACCTATAATGAGTACGGTCAGGTGTTGGATGCGGGCGTGGCCGAGGACGAGTTGGTGACCTTCAAGTATGAGGACATGGGCGTGGCGACGTTGGAGGACGGCATTTACGTGCTGGAGGAAAACCTTTCCGATCCTGCATTCAAGGACAAGATGGTGCGCTTTGTGCGTGCATCAATGAAGGGTTGGAAGTGGGCCGAGGAGAACCCCATGGAAGCTGCTATGATTGTTCTTGATAACGACGAGACCGGCGCGCAAACCGAAGCCCATCAGGTGCGTATGATGGGCGAAATTGCCAAGTTGACGGCAGGATCAAACGGAGCGCTTGATCCAGCGGATTTCGATCGCACGGTTGCGACGTTGCTTGCCGGCGGGTCTGATCCGGTGATTACGGCTGCCCCTGTGGGCGCGTGGACAAGTGAGATCACGGATGCGGCTTTGAACTAAGCCATCTTCGGATTTTGAGGGGGCGGCGCGGGGAAACCTGCGTCGCCCTTTTTTTCGCGCCGTGGTTAGGGTCTGTTTGTTTCGGTGGTGAGGGGATAAGCGTTACGATGGTTTTGGATTGGGAGTGGCGAGATGGCGGTGAAGCGATTGCTGACAGAGTTTGGGATGGGCAGTTCGCTTCGGCGGCAGGACTATACCGAAGCTGCTGTGCGGGCGGTGCGCGATGCGTTGTGGCACAATTCGATCAATCTGGCCGAGCTGTTCGGCAAGGATAAGGCTGAGATGCAGATCACCGTTGAGGTTGGAGTGCAGGACCCGGATGCTGTCGAGGCCTCGAAGGTGGCCGAGATTTTCCCCTACGGTCAAGTCGAGGTGATAGCGCGCAAGGGCGGTCTGGACGTGCCGCGGACCGATGGCGGCAAGCCGACGGTGATTGCGAATGTCGCGATTTCGGTGGCGCTTGATCTGGAGGGTGCGGCATGAGCGAGCGGCGGTTTATCATCGAGATGGGCATGGGCAACGATCAGTATGGCGAGGATTACACCAAGGCGGCGGCCCGCGCGATTGAGGACGCGATCCGTCATTCAGCCATTCCGATGTTCGAGGCGACGGGTCTTTCTCACGAAGAGATGCGGGTGCAGGTGACGGTTGGTGTGGCACGGCCCGAGGCTGTGGATTGTGCCGTCTTGGCGGCGGGTTTGCCGCGTGGGCGGGCCGAAGTGTGCGCCGTTGAGGGCGGTTTGAATGTGGTCAACCCGGATACCGGGAAGATGCTGGTGGTGGCGACGGCGGCCGTGGAGGCGTTCTTGCCGAAACAGGGGTGAAGCGGCGCTTTGTGGCCCATGCGCCGCGCCTGCTGGTTGTTTTTTGCTGATAAACAAATTGTTTCTTGGCACGAAACGCGTCTCTGCTTAGTTTCGCCACCAGAACGTGGGACAAACCCGCGTCGAGGCAGACGAGTAGTATTATGACAGACGTATTGAGAATGGCCCTTAAGGGGCCATCCCAACGTCGTAGGGCACTGACCCTGTGGCGGAAATGGTGGCGGCGGGCGGTTTAACGACCGCCTTGCCATACCTGACTGATTGGCGCGCGCACGGCGGTTGATCCGGCGTGTCGTGTCGCCGTTCGGTGA